>DASRZG010000285.1:0-10156 GCA_035686585.1 Phycisphaerae bacterium | reverse complement strand
GACAGGTGCCCCGGGCGGCTGTTCACCGCCCTGACCGCCAACCCCGAGTACCGCATGCTGCTGGCGGACCGGATCCACGAGCACCTCTTCAACGACGGTCTGCTGACGGGCGAGTCGGTGCTCCAGCGATGGGACCTGCGCGCCGACCAGGTCTACGACGCCCTGCCGGCCGAGTCCGCCCGGTGGGGGGACTACCGCCGGGACGTCGATCCGGGGGGCGGGCCCACGCCCATCCCCGTCTATGAGCGGGACGTGC
Source organism: Phycisphaerae bacterium (assembly GCA_035686585.1). Classification (GTDB taxonomy): domain Bacteria; phylum Planctomycetota; class Phycisphaerae; order SM23-33; family SM23-33; genus DASRZG01. Next base: position 9,900 of record DASRZG010000285.1, on the reverse strand, counting down.
AATGGGAGGCCGAGAGGGACCGGCTGACCAACAGCTACTTCCCGCAGCGTACGGGGATCGTGATCAACCAGTACCGCTCGGCCGGGCTGTACCCGTCCGTCGCGGCCCCGACGCTCAACCAGCACGGCGGGGCGGTGGCGCCGGGGTTCGCCTTGACCATGAGTTCCGGATCGGCGACGACCTACTACACGCTGGACGGCACGGATCCGCGCCGGGAGGGCGGGGCGATCTCGCCGGACGCCCTCGTGTATGCCGGGGCGGTCACGCTGAACGACAACGCCCACGTGATGGCCCGCGCCCGCACCGGCACCGGCACGTGGAGCGCCCTGACGGAGACGAGCTTCGCCGTGGGCGATTCGCCCGTCCGCGTTACCGAGATCATGTTCAACCCCCTCGTCGGCGCCCTGGACGGGGACGAGTACGAGTTCGTGGAGGTCCACAATCCGTCGGCATCGTCCGTGTTTCTGGGCGGGATGCGGCTGACCGGGGGCGTGGAGTTCACCTTCCCCGACGTGTCCCTCCCCGCCGGCGGGTGGGTGCTGGTCGTCCGCAACCAGGCCGCGTTCGCGTCGCGGTACCCGGCCGCGGCGTCGATGGTAGTGGGCGCGTACTCGGGCAACCTTTCCGACGGCGGCGAGACCATCCGCCTGGACGACGCCGCCGGCCGGGCCGTGCTCACGATCGACTACTCCGACTGGTACGAGGTGACCGACGGGGCGGGCTGGTCGCTGACGCTCGTGGACGAGTCCGTGGCGGTGGGGGAGCTGTCCCTGGCGTCGTCGTGGCGGCCCAGCGAGTACGCCGGGGGCTCGCCCGCCGCCGCCGACTGGGACGTGACGCCGGGGTCGGTGGTGATCAACGAGCTGCTCGCCCACGGCGAGGGGCCTGGCGACTGGATCGAGCTGCACAACACCGCCGCCGGCAGCGTTGACATTGGCGGTTGGGGCCTGAGCGACTCCGACCAGGACCTGCTTCGGTACCGCTTCCCGGCCGGGACGATCCTGAGTCCGGGTGAGCACCGCGTTTTCAGCCAGGTGCAGTTCGGTTTCGGGCTGGGCGAGCACGGCGAGGCGGTGTACCTGACCGGCGCCGACGCCGACGGGACGCTGCGCGGGTATCGCGACGGCCAGGAGTTCGGCTCCTCGCCCAACGGGGCGACCTTCGGGCGATACGACACCAGCGCGGGGACGGACTTCGTGCTGCTGGAATCGGCCACGCCGGGCGCGGCCAACGCCGGTCCGCTCGTCGGGTCGGTGGTGATCAACGAGATCATGTACCATCCCGCCGACGGCGGGGACGAGTTCATCGAGTTGCACAACATCTCCGACGAGGACGTGAAGCTCTACGACGCCGCCTGGCCCGACCACACCTGGACGCTGGACGGCGCGGTCGAGTACGAGTTCCCGGCGGGGGTGGTGATCCCGGCCGGCGGCTTCGTGGTGCTGGTCGGGGAGGGCGTGGCGGTCGCCGCGTTCCGAGCCGCCCACGGCGTGCCGGCGGACGTGGCGATTCTCGGCGGGTACTCGGGCAGCCTGGACAATGCCGGGGAGAGCGTCAAGCTGTACGCCCCGGGCGTCCCGGACGCGGGCACGGGCTTTTACTCGTACGTGCGGATCGATCGAGTCAGGTACGACGACGAGGCGCCCTGGCCGGAGGAGGCGGACGGCCCCGGCCCGTCCCTGGCCCGGCTCATCGCCCCCGCCTACGGCAACGATCCGGTCAACTGGTTGGCCGGCCTTGCCGGCGGCACGCCGGGCCGCGCCAACGTGGTGGAGGCGGGGCCTGCCCTGGCGGCGAACCTGGGCTCCTCGGCGACGCTGGGCGGCGCGTATGTCGCCGGCAGCCTGCCGGGCGGGACCGTGACGCCGGCATGGTCGGTCGTCAGCGGCCCCGGTGCCGTGACCTTCGCGGACCCGGCCTCGACGGCGACGACCGCCACCTTCCGGGCGGCGGGCGCCTACGTGCTCCGCCTGACCGTCAGCGACGGCCAATACGCCGCATGGGACGAGGTGCGCGTGGATGTCTCGGGCCTGATGGGCGACGCCAATGGCGACGGGGAAGTGGGCATCGCCGACCTGGTGGCCCTGGCCCAGCACTACGGCGATAGCAACGCGAGCTGGTCCGACGGCGACTTCAACGGCGACGGAACCGTCGGCATCGCCGACCTGGCGGCCCTGGCGGATCACTACGGCACCAAGGTCGGACAGGGCGCCCCGGCCGGTGGGGCGGCGCGGAGCGAGGGATTCGCCCTGCCCGAGCCGATCCCGGCCCTGCCGGCGGGGGAGATCTCCGCCCCCGCGGCCATCGCCCCGATCGCCCCGGACATCCCGCCGCTGCTGCCCGCGGCCGGCGCACCCGCGCCGGCGGACGCCCCGGCCTCCACTCGCGCCGCCGCCGAAGACGACGCGGAGGCCCCGCTCGCCGACCTCGACCCGATCCCCGATCTGCTCGCGGAGGCCGACCCGGCCTGGCTGGCCTGACCCCTCTGACCCCGCGGCGGGGAGGGCGCTGAAATCGTCAATCTACATCCGCTTGCAACGGCCCGGCCGGACGGGTAGCATCGGCAATCGCCTCGGGGCGATGCCCCCGTCCGATGTGTGCGTGGGAAGGGTCGTCTGCGGTGAGCTTGTTCTACAAGATGCTGCTGGGCGTGATCGCCGTCGCCGTCGGCGTGCTGGCGTACGACCTGTTCCAGGCGGAGGTCGAGGGCGCCGGCGGGCCGCCGCGGATCCGGTACGACTCGACGACCGATACCTTCACGTTCCGCAAGGCGGACGTCTCGGTCCGGATCATCTACGCCTCCATGTTCAGCCCCGGCGAGCCGGTGATGCGCGTCCGGGACGTCTGGCTGGGGCGGTTCGAGGAGGAATACTCCGACATCCTGGCCAGGCAGCGCGGGTACGCCATCGCCCCCGAACAGGCCGAGGCGTTCGTCGCCCAGACGCTTGGCCGGGCGCGAAAGTTCGCGTCCCGTGCCCGACGTCGCCTGGAGAAGATCAGCCGCCTCTCCGAACCGGGCGAGCGAAGCCAGCAGATCGAGGCGATGATCGCGTGGCTGGAGGACTGGGAGGTGTTCCTGGTCCCGCTGCCGCCGAAGGCGACGGACGAGGACGGCCTGGCGGCGCTGCACAAGCTGGTGGACGGCCTGGAGGCGCTGCGGGCCGACCCGGCGGCGCGGAAGGTCGAGGTGCGCCCCCGGCTGGTGACGGTGGACCGCCGCTGGCAGGGGCGGTGGGTGCTGTCGGCGAACCGCCCCAGATTCCTCACCGGGCGGGAAGTCCCCGACGTGATCACCGGCAGCAAGATGGAGCTGCTGGCGCTGGTCAACGACGGCTACGCCGTCTCGATGAGCGACCCGCTGCCCGGCCACGACGTCAGCCCCCTGGACGGCCCGGACATCTGGAGCGGCAGGGAGCACTGGCGGGACGCCTTCATCCCCACCATGCTCGAGCAGGGCAAGTACGATTTCCTCGGCAAGCCCGGGATCGTGGGCAAGAACTTCCTGCCCCCGCTGTGCTGCACCACCAACTGCATCTTCTACAACGAGGTCATGTTCCGGAAGGCGGGGATCGAGAAGCCCCCCTATACCTGGCCGGAGTTCATCGAGGTCTGCGAGAAGCTCAAGGCCGCGGGGATCACCCCCCTGACGGCCGACAGCGACGTGTATTCCAACATGTGGGAGACCGGCCTGACGCTGCGGGCGGTCGGCCCGGAGGTCTGGGAGCAGACCATCGCCGGCATGCCGGACGAGACGGCCCCCGGCGGCCGGCGGTCCGATCCGCCGTGGAGGGCGGAGCCGTACCGGCAGGTCCACGACGCCATCCGCCACATCCGCGCCAACAAGTACTTCGACAAGGACTTCGTCGGCTCGACCTGGCCGGCGGCGCAGCAGGGCTACGCCAAGGGCTCGGCGGCGATGATGATCAGCGGGTCGTGGCTGGTGCAGGAGCTTTCGGGCTACAAGGACCGGGCCAGCAGCGAGCACTTCAAGCTGAACTGCTTCCCCTTCCCCCGCTGGCCGGGGGGGCGCCAGATCGACCAGCAGGCCGTATGGGCGAGCCCCTACGGCATGATGGTCTGCCGGCAGGGCAGCGCCACCGAGCACGCGGTGGAGCTGGTCAAGTACATGTCCGCCCGCGAGCACCCGGACATGGTCCACAAGAACGCCCAGATCGCCTGCCTGGTCGACGCGGACTTCTCCCAGGCCCTGGCGGGGATCGAGCAGGACTTCAAGCAGGCCCCGGTCATCTATGACCGCACCCCCGACGTCTACGCCCGCCGGTTCGGCGCCCAGACTCTCGGACCGCTGTACCGGCGGTTCTTCCGCATCGAGGAGGGTCAGGCGGACTTCCTGACGGTCGAGGAGTACCTCGACGAGCTGGACAAGGCCACCCGGCACTATCTCGCCAACGGCGGGGAGGAGGGGTACGAATGATTGTCGGCAAGCGGCGGCCGCTGGGGGGTTGGTGGGGCGGGCCGATCGTCTTCCTCGCCCCGGCCGTGATCCTGTTCGTCCTCCTGTTCGCCGGGCCCGCGGTCAGCTCGATGTACGTGTCGTTGTGCAAGTGGACGGGCTTCACCCCCGAGATGAAGTTCACCGGGTTCCGCAACTTCGGCAAGCTCATGGGCGACTTCGGGATTCAGAAGACATTCCCCTGGGTGTTCACCAATGGGGACGCCCGGTTCTGGGCGGGGGTCAAGAACAACCTGTGGATCATGAGCGTCGGCGGGGTGTTGTTCTTCTTCTTCGCCATGCTCTTCGCCGCCGCCCTGAACAACCCCCATTTCAAGGGCAGGAAGTTCTTCCAGACGATGATCTTCTTCCCGGCGTTCATCTCCGTGGTGGGCACGGCCGTGTTCTGGAAGCTGATCTACAACTCCAAGAGCGGCCTGATCAACCTGGCGATCCGCGGGATGGGCGGTGAAGGCATTCAGTGGCTGGACCCCAAGAACGCCATGTACTCGATCATCGTGATGATGATCTGGGCGGGGGTGGGCGGTACGATGATCCTGCTGCTGGCGGGGATGCGGCGGATCCCGCGGGACTACTACGAGGCGGCCGAGATCGACGGGGCATCGGCCCCGCAGCAGTTCTTCCACCTGACGATCCCGATGATGCGCGAGGTGGTGATCATCGCCCTGAGCCTGTGGATGATCGGGTCGATGAAGGTCTTCGGCTACGTCCAGGCCCTGCTGGCGCCGGCCATCTCCGACGAGGCCCAGGTCATCTCGACCCTTCAGTACGAGTACGCCTTCTCCAACCGCAACTGCATCTTCATGATGGGCCGGGCGACCTCGATGGCGGTCGTGCAGCTGATCATGGTCCTGCTGCTGGTCTGGGCCGTGCGGAGCTTCCGCGAGCGCCAGAGCGTGGAGTATTGATCGCAGATGATGTGTGCCGCAGCGACAAACCCGGGCGTCACGGCGATGAGGATCGGCACGATCGTCCTGCTGTTCTATTGCCTGGTATCCATCGCCATCCTCTGGGCGTATGCCCGCACCCGCTGGTACCCGCTGTACCTGCTGAAGTCCTGCTGGGTGGGCCTGACCATCATCGGGTTCATCTGGATCATCACCATGTCCCTGGCCGACCCGGGCCCCGAGCACGGCGGCGTGGAGTCGGAGTATCTGAAGAACCCCGCCGGCCCGTTCGCCGCCGTCGGGGACTACGCCCGCACCACGCGCGCGATCTACGCCAGCTCCCCGTGGTGGCTGTTCCTGCTGACCGGGCTGCTGCTGCTGTGGCGGGGGCTGGCGGGGCACCGCCACGCCGACCGCGACGGGCAGACCCGGCGGTCGCTGTCGGTGTCGTTCCTGTGGGCCGCCGCCGTCGTGGCGGTGGCCGTGCTGGCCCTGCTGGACTGGGGCGAGGGGATGTGGGTGTACCGATTCTCCGGGGCGCTGCGGGTGGGGGCGCTGTGCGCCGTCTGGGCCCTGCTGCCGCTGCCATGGAAGCGCCGGCTCTCCCCGTGGGCGCTGGGGGCGATGATCGCCCTGATCGCCCTGCCCCTGGCGGTCAGCGTCGCGCGGTTCGACTGGAGCCCCTACACCTACGCCACCGGCAACTACGCCTTCGCGTGGAAGACCGCCCAGATGGGCAAGTACGTCCTCAACAGCGTCATGGTCTCGCTGATGACCGTCGGGATCACCACGGTCTTCGCCTCCATGGCCGCCTACGCCCTGACCAAGTTCGAGTTCCGCGGGCGCAACGCCGTGCTGTTCGGGTTCATCGGGGCGATGGTGATTCCCGCCCAGCTGTATATCGTGCCGCTGTTCCTGATGGTGCAGGGCTGGTCGGTCTCGGCCGGTCCGGTCCAGTTCAGCTTCATGGACTCCCGCATCGGACTGAGCCTCATCTATGCCGCCGGCGGGCTGCCGTTCGCGACCTTCCTGCTGACGGGGTTCTACCGGACCCTGCCGACGACGCTGGGCGAGGCCGCCGCCATCGACGGCTGCGGGGAGTGGCAGGCCTTCACCGACGTGTTCTTCCCCCTGGCCGCGCCGGGCATGGCGACGGCGGCCATCTTCCAGTTCCTGGGCGTCTGGAACGAGTACCAGTTCGCCCTGGTCTTCCTGACCAACGACCGGCTCAAGACCCTCCCGGTCGGGCTGTACAACCTCTCCGTCAGCCAGCAGTACGCCGCCAACTGGTCCGCCCTGTTCGCCGGCGTGACCATCCTCTGCCTGCCGACGTTCCTGATCTTCGTGATCCTCCAGGAACGCATCGTGGCGGGACTGACCGTGGGGGCGGTCAAAGGGTAGGGTGGGGATTGGCGAGGGGCCTTCCCGGCGGCTCTCTGAGTGGTGGGTTCGGTGAGCAGCTCCCACGCAGCGGAGTGCGTGGGCGTGGGGACGGTTGGAGTCTCTTCGGGAAAAGCGAAACGGGACGTGCGCTGCTCGCGCACGTCCCGTGGTGTTGCTGCTTATTCGCGGGCACTCAGTCGATATCCACCGCCGTCAGCTTGCCCCAGCCTTCGGCGTCGTGGTAGGCGCTGCGGCCCTTGGCGGACCAGGACGACTCGACCCACGCCCGGTCGCCGCTGGGCTTGGTGCGGTTGAGGTTCATCTGCCACGTCTGGCCCTTGCCCGGCGCCACGCCCAGATCCTTCAGCGGGATCGACATCGTCACCACCCACTTGGCGTTCGTGACGACCGACGCCTTGACCTGCGCCGAGCTGTCCCACGAGTTGTCGCTCGTGTCGCCGACGGTGTGCTTGCCGTCCATCAGCGTGCCCTTGGAGTTGACGGCGAACTGGTAGTAGCCCTTGCTGACGTCCGGCGTGATGAACAGCTCCACGCTGTCGTCGTTCCAGACCTGCCCGTCACGCTCCACAGCGTCGGCGACGATGGAGCCCGTGTCCGGCTCCATGCACTCCCACGCCACGTACAGGTTCTTCCCGTCGGTCAGCACGTAGGCGGTCGTCTTCAGTGCGCCCACGTCGTCGCTCATCACGTTGCCCAGCACCAGCGGCGGGGCCTTCAACCATGCGCCCGAAATCTTCCCGTCAATCCGCGGGCCCGACCGGACCTTCGCCAGCGGGGCCTCCGCGCGCGTCGCCGTCAGGTTCTGCGCCATGTCCTGGCAGCCCGCCAGGATCGCCACGCAACTCGCCACGGCCACCAATGTCATCGTTCGCTTCATGGATGTGTCTCCCGTTCGCTTGAATGATGTGGACCAAACCTTTCGCTTCATTCCGTCGCGGCCCGGGCCGCTGGCAGGAAATCTACCACAACGGGGTGCGGGTGTCGAGAATTTCCCGGGACATGGGCCGCAGAGACGCGGAGATCGCAGAGAAACGAATGAGTTAGAAGAACAAAAGCATTTGCCTCTTCTTCTCACTCAATCTGTTCTCCGCACTGCTACGGTTCATTATCTGCGCAGGGCGCGAAGATCTTTCCGTACCGCCTCCGGCCTCTGTGGGCCTTCGCGAAACCGCAAGCTTGTCCCGTCGGGGCGGCTTCCGCCCCCACGGACGCGCCCAATTGGAAATTGGAATTTGGAATTTGGAAATGGGTTGCGGGCAACGCCCGCGCTGCGTCCTCCGCGCCTCTGCGGCCAGCGTCTCTTCTTCTTCTAACCTCTCTGTTCTCTGCGTCCTCCGCGCCTCTGCGGCCCATGCTTCTTCCCCATCGGCAATCGGACGGGCTTCATCATGGCGTCCCACGGCTCCACCAGTTTCAGCCGGGCGGTCCGGCGGAGCAGGCGGTGGCAGTCGGGCAGGTCGAAGTCGTTCAGCACGCCCGCCACCAGCGACGACAGCGGCCAGCGGTAGACGTCCGCCTGCGTCAGCTCGTGGTAGGACCGCAGGGCGTTGTGCAGCGTCACCCGCCGCACGGCGCGGTGGAGACACGCGGCGAAGGTCGCCCAGACCGCCCCCAGCCCCCGGCCCACCAGATGCACGTCCCGGCAGCCGTTGGCGGCCAGCAGGTCCAGCGCGGACAGCAGGTCGTGGACCCGCTGGCCGCCATACGACTGCCCGAGCATGGCGGCGTGGTGGGCGTACATGTAGTCCGCACCGTAGGTGTTGAAGAAACCGGTCTCCGAGCAGGTGGCGGCCGCGAGCTGCCCCGTGCCCCGGACCTCCACGGCGAAGACCGTCTTGCCGTTGGGCACATGGCCCGCCGCGGCGTCCTCGGCCGCCGAAACGTGCGGCACATACACGGTCGCCTGCCGACAGCGGGGGAAGGAGAAGACTTCCCCCTTCGCGCCCATCATGTGCACCAGCGCGACCACGTCCGGGGCGGTCTCGACGGCGAAGGCGCTGCCGCGGCGCACGCCCCGCCGCGCCGGCCAGAGCGGATGGACGACCCGGTAGGCCGGTGCCCCGGCCCGGCGCGGCAGGTGGAGCCGCGCCGCGATCCGTCTCCGCAGGGCGGCGTCGGACAGCGGTTTTCGCCCCCCGGCGCAGCGGGCGGCCTGGGCGGCGGTGAACTCGAACACCTTTCGCGCGGAGTGAATCCGGCCCACCTGCCCGCGCGGCGCGGCGAACAGGTCCTGCTCCTTTACGGGCCGCCACCCGGACGGCTCGCGCCCCGACGCCCGCACGCCCGCGTGGCGGTTGAAGAACCGATACATCGCCTCGCGGTTCTCCCGGCCGTAGCCGTGATCGCCCGGGCCGATGAACAGTTGCACGTCGTCCTGCCGCCCCACGATGCCGTACAGGCGGCGCAGCTCGGCGTACACCTCCCGCAGGCCGCGTACGTCGAAGAAATCGTTCGCTTGCCCCAGCAGCAGCGTCGGCCGGGGGATGCGGGCGACGAAGAAGTCCGCCATCTCCAGCCCCGCCCCCATCAGCCCGGGCGGGCACTGCTCGGCGTCCTGGGGCAGCTCGTTCTCGAGATTGCGGAGATAGGGCGTCACGAAGCAGCTTGGCGCGGCCATGGTGAAGCGGTCGTCCAGGGCGGTCAGGAAGGTGGTCATCGTCCCGCCGCCGGAGTTGCCGGTCACCCCCACGCGGGAGCGGTCCACCTCGGGCCGGGAAAGCAGGTAGTCCAGCCCGCGGATGCCGTCCCACGCCCGCCAGGAGCCCAGGAAGTCGCCCACCAGCGTCATCTGGTTGCCCATCATGTTGTGCTCGCGGGTGCAGCCGCGAGGGCGGGCCCGCCCGCGCACGTGCAGGTACTGGAGCCGCTCGCCCTGGCTGATCGGGTCGTAGATCAGCACGACGTAGCCCTGGCCGGCGAGGTGGGCGGCGAAGGCCTGGTACACGTCGCAGGCCTTCCCGTCGTTGGAGTGCCCGCAGGTGCCCAGGATGGCCGGGCGGGGGGTGGACGCGCCGGCGGGGACGTACAGGCTGGCCGTGACGGGCAGGTCGGGCCTGGATTCGTAGATGACCTTCTCGATCCGGTATCGGCGGCCTTCGATGACGCCGGTGGTGCGGGCGTTCAGGGGCGTGCGGG
>DASRZG010000284.1:0-3382 GCA_035686585.1 Phycisphaerae bacterium | reverse complement strand
CAAGCGGATCGCCTCCGGCCTGCCCGCCAGTCCGGGCGCGGCGACGGGGCAGATCGTCTTCTCGGCGCACGAGGCGGAGGAATGGGACGGCCTCGGTCGCCCGGTCGTTCTCGTGCGGGTCGAGACCAGCCCCGAGGACATCGGGGGGATGCACGTGTCCAAGGGCATCCTGACCAGCCGGGGGGGCATGACCAGCCACGCGGCGGTGGTCGCGCGGGGCATGGGCACCTGCTGCGTCGCCGGCGCGGGCGAGGTCCAGATTGACTACAAGGGCAAGACCCTCACCGCGGGGGGCGTGACGCTGGCCGAAGGCGACTGGATCAGCCTGAACGGCTCGACCGGTGCGGTCTACGCCGGTCAGGTGGCGACGGTGGACGCGGCGCTGACGGGCCCGTTCGGCGTGATCATGAAGCTGGCGGACAAGTACCGCACGCTGGGCGTCCGCACCAACGCCGACACCCCGCACGACACGGCCGTGGCGGTCAAGTTCGGCGCCGAGGGCATCGGCCTGACGCGGACCGAGCACATGTTCTTCGAGGGCGACCGGATCATCCCGATGCGCGAGATGATCCTGGCCGAGGACGCCCAGGGCCGGAAGAAGGCCCTGGCCAAGCTCCTGCCGCTCCAGCGCGAGGACTTCATCGGCATCTTCAAGGCGTTGAAGGGCCGGCCGGCGACGATCCGGCTGCTGGACCCGCCGCTGCACGAGTTCCTGCCCCACGACGAGAAGGGCCAGGCCGAGATGGCGGAGGTCATGCAGGTTCCGGTCAGCAAGATCAAGTCGCTGGTGGACTCGATGCACGAGTTCAACCCGATGCTGGGCCTCCGCGGGTGCCGGCTGGGGATCACGCTTCCGGAGATCACCGCCATGCAGGCGCGGGCGATCTTCGAGGCCGCCTTCGCGGTTCGGGGCGCCAGGCCCGAGATCATGGTCCCGCTGGTCGGCAACGCCAAGGAGCTCGCCCACCAGAAGCAGGTGATCCTGGACACCCTGGCCGAGGTGGTGGCGGAGAAGAAGGCGAAGAAGGTGCCCTTCGAGTACAAGATCGGCACGATGATCGAGGTGCCCCGCGGCGCCCTGACCGCCGACGAGGTGGCCGAGCACGCCGAGTTCTTCAGCTTCGGCACCAACGACCTGACGCAGATGGGCTGCGGCTTCAGCCGGGACGACGCGGGCAAGTTCCTCAAGCCCTACGTCGAAAAGCTGGGCATCTACGACTACGACCCGTTCCAGTCGCTGGACACCGTCGGCGTGGGCGAGCTGGTCCGCATCGGCGTGACGAAGGGCCGGTCGGTCAAGAAGGACCTCAAGATCGGCATCTGCGGCGAGCACGGCGGGGACCCCGCCTCCATCGCCTTCTGCCACCAGGTGGGCCTGGACTACGTGTCCTGCTCGCCCTACCGCGTGCCGGTGGCGCGCCTCGCGGCCGCCCAGGCCGCCATCGCCAACAGCGATTCCCGCAAGGCGGCCAAGGCCCCGGCGAAGAAAGCCCCGGCGAAGAAGGCCCCGGCGAAGAAGGCCCCGGCGAAGAAGGTTTCCCGCAGGAAGGCCCGCGGCAGGTAGTCCCACAATCCGAATCCATGAAGTAGCGTGCCACCCGGACCACCTTCATTTCCCGGCTGGGCCGGACAGACCGGCCCAGCCGGTTCCTTGCGCCGGCCCGTCGCGGGCCCCGCCGGCAGGTTGGGGACTCGGCAGATTCTCCTGCTCGCCGTTGGACAGGGGAGATTTCGAGTGCCTAGTATTCGGTAACGCTTCGTAACGGGGGGTCGCAGACAGCTTGGGAGGGCGACTCTCTTTGAGGGGAAGCATAAGGAGGGAATCGAAATGAGGCTTACGGCTATCTCCATCACTGTTGCCAGTTGCATCATGCTGATGGGCACGGCCGGCGCTTGGGGGGGGATTCTCATGACCGAAGGGGATGTGCAGGTCTTGTCCCCGCCTCCCCCGGACGCCCGCCAGAACAAGCTCGAGGACAGCCAGGTGATGTTCGTGTGGGAAGAGCAGAGCGACTTCATCTTGCCGGTGGACGTCAAGGTCGACATCGTGGACCCGGGCACCTACAACCAGGGGAGCGACCGGGTCGAGGAGATCATCTCGGCCGGCACCCGGGTGAAGGTGTACTTCCTGCATGCCGACAGGCCGGGGGCCAGCGGGCAGACGCTGATCGAGTATCCGCCCTCGCGGATCCTGTTCTCCGGGATCATCCTGGGCATCATCAGCAAGCCCAGCTACCTGGACGATTCGGACTTCCTGGGCGAGCCGGCGACGATGTACGGCCCCACGATCGCCCGGGGTCTGACGCTGGGCACCGGGGATCTGAAGGACCGGATCACGCTGGAGGGCAATCTCCAGTGGCTGGACCTGGACCACGTCTGTGCTACGTCGATCCGCGACGAGATTCGCGTGATCACCATGTACGAGGACGGCCCAATTCCCGAGCCGGTGACGATGGCCGTGCTGGGTCTTGGGTCCGCGGGCGTCCTGGCGCGTCGACGGCGGCGGTCTGCCTGAGAAGAGCCGGAGGCCTGTTGTGGCGATATTGATGACCACCGCCAACCGGCGGTGGGCTCCCTGAAACACAGCACCGCCGACGCCAAGGGAGGGCGCGGCAGTCCGAAAGGGCCGCCGCGCCCGCTTCTTTCCCCCGCCGGCGCGAACGGATCGACCCCGAATGAAGATTCGCTGGAAAGTCCTGATCCTGCTGCTGGTGATCGCCCTGGGGCCGCTGATGGTCGCCCAGGTCATTCACCAGTGGTCCGCCTATCGCCTCGGCCGGAACCTCGCCGCCCTGCAGAGGCAGGCCCTGATCGACCGCGCGCGGTCGGACGTGCAGTTTCTGGTCGAGGACTACGGGCGGATCGTCTCCCGCGACCAGCGGATGCTGGAGATGGCGCTGCACGCACAGGCGTGCGAGATCGAGCGGCGTCTGGCCGCACCGCCCCCGGCTCGGCCGCCGCGCAAGCCGTACCTGTGGACCGACTTTGAGCGAACCGAGGCCGCGCCGCCCGGCATGGTCGAATCCGCCAACCACCAGGCCGTCGGTGGCGACGCCGCGCCGCCGAAGATGGTCAGCTACCGCGAGCAGGTGTTCTTCCTGCCCAGGGGCGTGGACCGCCGTGCCGTCGCCGACGACATGGCCCGCCTGTCCGACATGGCGGAGGTGTACGAGCGCGTGCGGCAGACCCATCCCAGCCTGATGCAGTGGCAATACGCCTCCCTCGTCTCCGGGCTGCACAGCGCTTTTCCCGGGCACAGCGGCTACCCCGCCGACTACGACCCGCGAAGGCGAAGCTGGTATCATGCCGCCGTCGAGGCCGGCGGGATCACCTGGAGCTCGCCCGTCATCGACGTCATCAGCCGCCGGGCCGTCCTGACCGT
>DASRZG010000283.1:0-8267 GCA_035686585.1 Phycisphaerae bacterium | reverse complement strand
GCGGTGTTGCCCTCCAACGACAACATGCGGTCAAAGCTGAAGATGTAGTCGCTGGTGCGGTTCTGGGCGAGGTCGGCGTACTTGACGGCCCCGATGCCGACGACGCGGGCGATCTGCCGCCGCTGGGGTTCGGGCAGGCCGGGGTTCTTGGCGGTGACCAGGTCGAACGCCCGCTGCTCGGCCTCGTGGAGGAGGTCGGTGAGCTTGACGGTGCCGCCGGTGCGGGTCTTGAACGGCCTGCCGTCGGCGCCCTGCATCGTGCCGAAGGGGTGGTGCTCCAGCGAGCATTCCGGCGGGGCGTACCCGGCCAGGCGGGAGATGGCGAAGACCTGCCGGAGGTGGAGGGTCTGGCGGGCGTCAACGATGTAGAGGATCCGGTCGGCGTGGAGGGTGCCGCAGCGGTAGCGGACGGCCGCAAGGTCGGTCGTGGCATACAGATAGCCCCCGCCGGTCTTCTGGATGATGATGCCCTGCGGGTTGCCCTCCTTGTCCCGGAACTCGTCCAGGAACACGCACAGCGCCCCCCGCGACTCCTCCAGCAATCCCTTTTCCTGCAAGTCCTTAACGACCCGCGGCAGGTCGTCGTTGTACGCGCTCTCGGGCATGATGTCGTCAGGAGTCAGGCTTATGTTAAGTTCGTTATAGACTCGCTGGCAATGCCGGACGGACTCGGCCACAAACTGTCGCCAGACCTGAAGGCAGTGCGGGTCACCGCCCTGGAGCCTCACCACGTTTCGGCGGGCGGTTTCGGCGAAGTCCGGGTCGGTGTCGAAGAGTTGCTTGGCGGCGACGTAGAAGACTTCCAGGTCCGCCAGTTGCATGGACACGTCGGTCTCGCCCCGCTCGGCCAGCAGGTCCATGTACGCGAGGATCTCGCCGAACTGCGTGCCCCAGTCGCCCATGTGGTTGTGGCGGATCACGTGGTGGCCCAGGAACTCCAGCACGCGGACGATCGCGTCGCCGATGATCGTGCTGCGGAGATGCCCCACGTGCATCTCCTTGGCCAGGTTGGGGTGGGAGTAGTCGACCACCACGGTCCGGGCGGGGTCGGCGGCGGCGACGCCGAGGCGCTCGTCCATCAGCCGGGCCGACAGGGCGGCGCCCATCCAGGCGGGGTCGAGCGTAATGTTGATGAACCCCGGCCCGGCCACTTCGAGCTTCGCGATCCGCTCGTCCGGCTCGACGGCGGCGACGACCCGCTCGGCGAGTTGGCGGGGATTGGTCCTGGCCTGCCTGGCCGCGGCCATGACGCCGTTGGCCTGGTAGTCGCCGAACTCCGCCCGGCCGGCGGGGGCGACCATCGCGGGCAGGGAGGCATCGCCCGTGACCGTGCGGAGGGCGTCGGCGAGTCGGTGTTCGAGCTCGGATCGGAGGTTCATCTCGGTTGGCCGGCCTTTCGAGACCGACTGCCCGCGGGCCTGGCGGGGACGATTTGGATGACACCGGCGGCGGTGGTCCTCATTTCCAGCTTGAGGTCGTCGACCTGGACGGCCTTTCGGATCAGCCCGGCGATGCGGACGGCGTTCCGCCCGATCGCCTTGGCGATCTTGAGCGTGCCGATGAACTCGTATCCCCCCTCGGCGGGCCCGGGCCGGATCCACCGCGGGCTGACCAGCACGGGCGGCTTGATGATGTCGCGGACCGCCTTGGAGAATCGTTCGCTCAGCTCGGCTTCAACGTTCATTCTGTCTCTCCCCTGTGGCTTCCGGCCCGCCGCCCGCTGCCCGCTCCCATGGCACGCGCGGCGCGTCGCCCCACATCAGCTCCAGGTCGTAGTATTGGCGGTGCTCCTCGTCGAACAGGTGCACGACCACGTCGACGAAGTCCAGCAGGACCCACATGCCCGTCTCCCGCCCGGCCACGCCGAAGGGCCTGTGGCCCAGCTTGCCGGCCTGCTCGATCAGCTCGTCGGCGATGGCGCGCATCTGCACGTTGCTGGTGCCGGTGGCGATCACGAAATAGTCGGTCACCGGGCTGATGCGGCGGAGGTCGAGCACGACGATGTCCGTGCAGTGGCGTTCCTCCGCCAGCCGGGCGGCGATCGCCGCCAGCTCGACGGCGGGGATTCGGGTTGTGGGCTTCTTTACCATGTCGGCCAAACGCACGCGGCGGACCCGGAGGCCCGCCGCGGAACGGTCATTACGAAAACGGCGGTTCCGGGAAGGCTACCCAAGGCCCAGCAGCGAGGCGATCTTGGGGGCGAACTTCACGATCAGGCCCGCGAAGACCACCGAGACCATGCTCATCAGCTTGATCAGGATGTTCAGGCTGGGCCCGGAGGTATCCTTAAACGGGTCGCCCACGGTGTCGCCCACCACGGTCGCCTTGTGGTTGGCGCTGCCCTTGCCACCCATCTCGCCCGTCTCGATCCACTTTTTGGCGTTGTCCCACGCGCCGCCCGCGTTGGCCATGAAGATCGCCATCGCGAACCCGCACACCAGCCCCCCCGCCAGCAGGCCCAGCACGCCCGCCACGTCCAGCAGCAGGCCCACCGACACCGGCACCACCAGCGCCAGCAGGGACGGCACGATCATCGCCTTCTGCGCCCCGGCCGTGGAGATCGACACGCACGTCTGGTAGTCCGGGTACGACTGCCCGTCCACCTCGACGCTGTTGGGCCACTTCTGGGGGTCGTTGATGGTCTCGTCCGAGGCGCCCTGGCCGCGGAGACCCTTGCGCATCAGGTCGAACTGGCGGCGGACCTCCATGACCATGCTCATTGCCGCCCGGCCCACCGCCTTCATGGTCATCGCGCTGAACAGGAACACCAGCAGCACGCCGGCGAACAGGCCGCACAGGACCTTCGGGTTCATCAGCGTCACTTCGTAGAAGTCCATGTACTGCCGCAGCGACGCCTTCGGCGAGGGAACCACCTTCACCAGCAGGGGCTCGCCCCCGTGGGTGACGGTCAGCACCGCCACGTCCTGCTCGTCGGGGGCGCCCAGCGAGGCCACCACGGGACCGGCGGGCAGTTTCCGCAGCTTGCCCTGCTGGGTCAGCGTCATGTACCCGGCGAAGCTGTTGTCGCCGGTGCCTTCGCTGACCTTCTGGCCGAACTTGCCGTGGCCGAGGTAATACATCTGTCCCACGCCGGCGGCGGCGTCCTTGCGGGCGTCGGGGACGTGGGCGACCACGGTCGCTATGGCCTCGCGGTTCTGGCCCACGCGGACTTCCTCGACGTACGCCGCCAGCAGCGCCAGCGCCGTCAGGGCGGCCGAGCCGATGGCGAAGCCCTTGCCCACGGCGGCGGTGGTGTTGCCCAGGGAGTCCAGGGCGTCGGTCCGCCGGCGGACCTCGGCAGGCTGGCCGGTCATCTCGGCGTTTCCGCCGGCGTTGTCGGCGATGGGCCCGTAGGCGTCGGTGGCCAGGGTGATTCCGAGGGTCGCCAGCATGCTGACGGCGGCGATGCCGACGCCGTAGAGGCCCATGAGCGTGTTGGTCATGCCGCCGGCGAACCCGAAGGCGAGCAGGATGGCGACGATGACGGTCGCCAGGGACATCCAGGTGGACTGCATGCCTCCGGCGATGCCGGCGATGATGACGGTGGCCGGGCCCGTCTCGGAGGCGCGGGCCACCTCGCGGGTGGGCTTGAAGTCGTAGCTGGTGGCGTACTCGGTGGCCTTGCCGATGACGATGCCGGCGAGCATGCCGGCGACGATCGCGCCCCACACGCCGAGCCACTGGACGCCCTCGATGCCGCCCAGCAGCAGCATGCAGATGAAGAACGAGGCCACCAGGATCAGGAAGCTGCTTCCGAACACGCCCAGGTTCAGCGCGCCCATGAGCTGCTTCATCGACGCGCCTTCCCTGCAGCGGACCATGTAGATGCCGACGATGCTCAGCAGGATGCCGACCCCCGCCAGGACCATCGGCGCCGCCAGCAGGCGGATGGCGTGGCTCTCGACCCCCAGGCTGATGGCGGCCGAGACGCCCAGGGCCGCGGTGGCCAGGATCGATCCGCAGTAGCTCTCGTACAGGTCGGCGCCCATGCCGGCGACGTCGCCGACGTTGTCGCCGACGTTATCGGCGATCGTGGCGGGGTTGCGCGGGTCGTCCTCGGGGATGCCCGCCTCCACCTTGCCCACCAGGTCGGCGCCCACGTCGGCGGCCTTGGTGTAGATGCCGCCGCCCACGCGGGCGAACAGCGCCTGGCTGGAGGCACCCATGCCGAACGTCAGCATGACCACGGTGACCTCGACCAGGCCCATGTGGAACGTGCCCCAGCCCATCACGTCGTAGAGCCACGGGGTCAGCTTCGTGAGGATCAGGAACCACATGGCGATGTCCAGCAGCCCGAAGCCCACCACCACCAGGCCCATCACCGCCCCGGCGCGGAAGGCGACGGTCAGCCCGCGGTTGAGGCCTTCCTTGGCGCCCTGGGTGGTCCGGCTGGAGGCCATCGTCGCCGTCTTCATGCCCAGGAAACCACACAGGCCCGAGAAGAACCCGCCGGTCAGGAAGGCGAAGAAGACAATCTGGTGCTGGACCCCGATCAGGCCCATGATGAACAGCACGGCGCTGACGACGATGAAGAACACCGCCACCACCTTGTACTGGCGCTTGAGGTAGGCGTAGGCGCCCTTGGTGACGTGCCCGGCGATCTCCTGCATCTTCTCGTCGCCGGGGTTGGCGGCCTTGACCTGCTTGAAGAACAGGAAGGCGAAGATCAGGGCCAGGATGGACCCGATCGGCGCGATCCACCACAGCAGGACCGGGTCCCACCGGGAGAAGCTCAACACGTCCGGCGCACCGTTTTCAGCGGCGGCTGCCAGGCCCGCCCCGGCCAGCAGGATCACGCCGGCCAGGAGCAGGACAGTTCGTTTCGACCTGATGGAGCGTTCCCGTTCGCTCACCTGAGAACTCCTTGTCCTTTCGGGATATCGGTTGGATACGCAGCCTCGGGGCAACCCGTAATCCCCTGAGACTGAAGGGTGCTGAAGGTTGCGGCCCATCCGGCGTTGGCCGGGTAGGGAAACAGCAGTTCGGGGGCAGGGACGGTCCTTTTGGGTGGGTGTGGGGCCGCGCCGCTCGGCGGCGGTCGGCTCACGTTTCCTGCCGGCGGCGCGTTGCCCATGCCGAGTCCTTTCGGCCGCAACCCCGCATGCGATCGCGGCGGGGAGCCGCCCCTACGGGTGCTCCTGACCGACGCGCTTGAGGGTCTTCCGCATGCGGCGGCGGCGCCGCTCGGAGGGCTTCTCGTAATAGCTGTTGCGCTTGATGTCCTTGGTCAAGCCTTCCTTCTCGCACATCTTCTTGAAGCGCCGAAGCATCTGCTCGACCTTCTCGTTGCCTCTGGCTTTGACTCTGATCATACGGTGGTCACGGTTCCTTTCTATACTCGGGCCATTGTAGGCAGTGATTATAGCGGCAGGGCGAGGCCACGCAAGGCAAATTCGCCGGGGGAAGCAGCAGGCCTAAGCGGGGGCTGGCGCCTTCGGGGGGCGTTTGTCTTGGGCCTGAGACCATGGGCTTTAGACCCACCCCTGGACCGGGGCCGGACCCGGTCTAGGGCTGCTGGCCCTGATCGTGGCCCAACTGCATCATCGCCAGGGCGGTGGCGACGTCGTTGGTGAACTCGAATATCTTGTCCAGGCCGGTCACCAGGAAGACCCCCCAGACCTGGTTGTTGACCCCGCAGAGGATCAGGCGGCGGCTGGCGTTGGTCATCTGCTTGCGCAAGCGCAGCAGGCGGGCGATGTTCGAGGAATTCAGGTACGAGACCGTCCCCAGGTTCAGCACGACGTTGGCGGGCCTTTCCGCCAGGACGTCCGCCAGGGTCGACAGCTCGTCCGTGAACTGCGGATCGTCGGCCAGCTCCGCCACGGTGATGTCCTCAGACCAATTCTGTATCGCCATGTCCGCTCCGTCCTATCAATCGATGACCTGATCGCTAACGATACCCGCACCCGCGGCGCGGCGTCAACCGTCGGCATGAAATTGCCCCAGGCGACACAACTACACCTGCTTTAAGGCTTTTCGGCTGGAAGCCGACCGGACTGGTGGGTATAATCGCCGTTGGTATCGGCTCGGCCGGCCTGGTGTGGCCAGTGGGACCCTCACAGAGGCGGAGAGAAGTGACCCCAAGACTTGGCAGGACAACGATCGTGGCCATAGCGGCGGGGATCGTGCTCGTGGCGGCGGCGGCGGTCTGGGCGGATGAGATTGAACTGACGAACGGCAGGACGTACAAGGGCCTGCTGATCAAGCGCGACGGGGCGTACGTGATGTTCAAGGCGGTGATCGGCAGCGGCACGGCCGAGATGATGTTCCCCGCCGCCAGCGTCAAGTCGGTGAAGGTGGACGGCAAGATGCCGGAGCCGGAGGCCCCACCCGATCCGGCGCCGCGGCCCGAACCGACCCCGCCTCCCGCACCGGGCGATCCTCCGGAGACGCCGGTTTCGGAGCCTCCGAAGCCTTCGACCCCCGAGGATCCCGACGGGTCGGCCGCCGGCGATCCGTCGCCCGTGAGGCGCACGCCCGCCCAGGTCAACGCCCTTATTGCCGAAGCCGCGAAGACCCCGCCGGAGTGGTGGGATTCGGTCGAGTTGAAGTATCCGCCCACGCTGGACCTGATGGGCACGAACAAGGCGCAAGGCTGGGCGCCGGACCGCAACCTCGGGGCGTACTTCTTCTCGACGATCAGCCCGAACCCCGGCCGGTGGCGGCAGGGCATCAAGGTCTTCGATCTGTGCGTCACGACCCGCCAGAAGAACCGCGCCACGCTGCCCGAGGCAATGGCCCAACTGGCGCGGGGGTACATGCGGTTCGAGAAGGACTGGCCCCGCGCGGCCTATTGGTACGGCAGGATGCTGGCCATGGACCCCCAGGGCCGGTCGAGCATCTACCAGGCCACCCAACTGGCCGAGTGCTACTGGGAGCTGGGCAGCAAGCAGATGGCCGCGGACCTGCTGAGGAAGTACCAGCTCCACCGGTTCGGCACGGGCGACGTGATCCGGCTGTGGGGCAAGATGGGCGAGACGAAGCAGGCCCTGGACATGGCGGAGTGGATGGCCGGCAGGGGGGGCGGCTCCGTGGGCTACCTCGCCGCGGGCGACGTCGCGCGCCGTGCGGGCAGGCTGCCCGAGGCGCGGGCCTATTTCCAGAAGGCCGAGGCGGCCGGCAACGCCCTCCCCGACAACAGGAAACCCAGGAAGTTCATCCACGCCGCCGAGGAGGCGGTCGCGGCCTTGAAGGCCTTTGAGAGCACGGACGTCTCCCGCATCCCCGACGGCGCCTACCGGGGCGCCTGCGACAGCGGCTATCGCGGGCCCGTCGAGGTGGAAGTCGTGATGAAGGGCGGGCGGATCGACTCGGCCCGGGTGGTCACGCACAGGGAGGACATGCCCTTTACCTCCATCACGGACGTGCCTGCCAGCCTGGTCGCCCGGCAGGGGCTGGCCGGCGTGGACACGGTCACCAGCGCCACCGTTTCCTCCGAGGCGATCCTCAGCGCCGCCGTCAAGGCCCTGGCCGGCGCAAGAAACTGAGGGCCCGCCGCGGCCGTGAGACTTCGGCAATGACGTGAATCGGAATCGCTCTCTGCTTGGTCAGGACCCCCCCATGTGTTTGAACCTGTTCGTCCCGTACCAGAAGGACCTCGCCCGGCGGGGCTTCGGGCGGCGCCTGCTCGGCCTGCTGGGCCCGTCGTGGGCCTCGGCGCCCGTTCGCCGGGCGGTCCAGGTGCTGGCCCTGGCGGCGTTCCTGGTGCTGCTGCTGTACGTCGGCATGCCCGCCGGCCCCACCCGGATGGCCGACGAGCTGGCGGCGCGGGAGCGGGTCGAGGCCGAGAGTTTCCTCCGGCTCGATCCGCTGGTGGCGGTCTCGGCCGCGGTGGCGGGGCGGACGTTGGTGCCGGCGCTGATCTGGGTGGCCGTCCTGCTGGCGGTGTGCCTGGTCCTGCCGCGAATGTTCTGCGGGTACGTTTGCCCCCTGGGCACGCTGATCGACCTGTTCGACTGGGCGATCGGCAGGCGGCTGAAGTTCCTCCACCTCCGGCGGCGGGGCTGGTGGGTGAATCTGCGGTACGTCCTGCTGGGCGCGGCGCTGGTGGCCGCGGCCGGCGGGTGGCTGGTGTCGGGGTACGTCGCCGCCATCCCCCTGGTCACCCGCGGGCTGGCCTTCGCGATCGGGCCCCTGCGGTCGGCATGGGCCGAAACGCCCCGCCCCGGCTCGTGGTCGCTGGAGCACGGGCTGGGGGTGGGCCTGTTCGCCGCTGTGCTGCTGCTGGGCGTGCTGGGCGCGCGGTTCTGGTGCCGGTGCCTGTGCCC
>DASRZG010000282.1:0-17660 GCA_035686585.1 Phycisphaerae bacterium | reverse complement strand
AGTCGAACATCGATGCACCCAGCCCGGCAAGGCCGGCCGGGCCGCCCGCTCGGACCGCACCCCTGTATTGCCGCGTCCAGTCGCCGAGCATGGCGGCCGTCTGGTCGGTCAGCGGGATGCGGACTTGGGCGCCGCGTTCGGTCCCGTCACGTCGGCAGAGGAGGCTGTCGCCGGTAATGGATATGCGGGCGCGCATGTGAAAGTACCCTCGGGCCCCCGGCCGCTGCACCGGGCCGGCCTGCACGGTTGATAGATGGAGCGGGGTCTTTCCCCGCCCGATCTCACCCATCAGTCGCCCACGTCCGACTGACTGATTCGCTGATGTCGGAAGGCTACGTCAAGCCCGGCCCCGTGTCAATACGCCCAGACCGAATCAACATTCCTTGGGGGTGGCAGGGGTCTTTACATGTAAAACATTGGCAGGTTTTGCGCCTGTTTACAAGGCCAAAGCGAAACAGCGTTGAAACACATATAAGTCACTGTGTCTCAAGGCTTTATGCATGAATCCAGGGTGTTTACAATCCCGTGTTTTGTAAACACCTCCGCGATCTCAGCGACCTCCACGGTGAGATGATCGCCTCAGCGGCGGCGTCGGCGGCGGAGGAGGAGGGCGAGGGCGCCGGCGGCGAGCAGGCCCAGGGCGGCGGGCTCGGGGACGGCGGCGGCGCCGGGGTGGCCGTAGTTGTCGGCCAGGGTGGACAGGTCGGCGATGCCGACGATGCCGTCGCCGTTAAAGTCGCCCTGCTCCCAGGTGGCGCCGGCGGCGCCGTAGTGGTCGGCCAGGGCCGACAGGTCGGCGATGCCGACGGTCCCGTCGCGGTTGGCGTCGCCGGGGACGGGCATGTCGGCCAGCACCTGCCACCGGACGTTGGCCATCCGGTCGATCGCCCACTGGCGGAGGGAGTCGAAGTGCCCGGCCACGTCGCCGCCGACCTTGCTGTTGGGGTCGGCCTGCAGTGCGGGGGTCAGCACCGGCTCGATCTGATCGAGGAAGGCCATCAGCTCCTCCGGCGCCAGCGGGCCGTCGACCAGGTCCAGCAGGAGGCGGTCGTACTGGAGGCGGATCGTGGGGTTGTTGAGGATGATCTCGTCGTAGGCGTAGCGCCCCCGGTCGTACACGTCGGCCGTGGTCGACCGGATGGCGGCGTCCAGGTCCCAGGGGAAGTAGCGCCGCTTGTCGTTGACGTAGTCGGCCCAGTAGAAGTTCTTGCCGTGGCTGAACAGCGAGTCGCCGCCGTCGGTGACGGCCTCGACGGCGCCGAGGGAGAGCATCGTGTCCATGTGGATGTACTGCCGCAGCTGGGCGGCGAGGGTGGCCGGGTCGGGCGTGGGCACCGGCGAGTCGGGGTCGAACGGGGAGTAGTTCAGGGCCTCCATGGTCGTGTTGATCAGCGTCGGATCGGCGGGCTGTTCCTTGATCGTGGGGTGGCTGATGTCGCTCTGCTTGTACAGCCAGGTCTCGTGGCTGACCCAGAGGTTGCGGTTCTTGAGGAAGGACTCGTCCACCTGCTCGACGTTGACGTACAGGCCCTGGGCGGCGCCGTTGATGGTAAGGTTGGCCCAGTTGGCCATGCCGGGGGCGTAGCCGTTGTCGAGCGTGGCGGCCTGCTGCTGGAGGAACCAGGCGAATCCCTCGGAGACCACGTCCTGGTCGTCGCCGTTCTCCAGGCTGAGCTTGCGGACGCCGTGCCAGCGCTGCCCGTCGACGTACTCGTTGATATCCACCTTGTAGGAAAGCTTCCCCCCGATCGGGTCGCCCGACTTGCGGCGGATGGAGACCAGGACCGGCGTTTCCCCGGGTACGCTCAGCCAGGCGGGCTTTTCGATGTCGAAGGTCTCGTCCGCCCGGATCACGGCCAGGTCGGCCGGTTCCATCGTCACCTGGAGGTCCAGGATCTGGAACGGGTCATACAGCCCCGGCCAGTCCGCCACCTCGCCGCGGGCCGGGGCAGGTCCCCAGATCGCTGCCGCCACTACGCCCGCACACACAAAGAGCCACCGGGTTCGCACTGCCGGACTCCTCCTTCGGATGTTGCCGAACAAGGGCGCCTGAGCGCAGCCTCAAACACACCCCGCCTCCTCTGATGATGATATCACAGGGTGTCAGAATCGGCAATGCGTTGGGCGGGCCTGCTGGTGCCCTTTTCGGCGCAGCAGGGCCAGGGCGCCGGTTGCCAGCAGGGCCAGCCCGGCGGGCTCGGGGAGGGTTTGGTCTGGG
The DNA here is from genome assembly GCA_035686585.1 of Phycisphaerae bacterium. Classification (GTDB taxonomy): domain Bacteria; phylum Planctomycetota; class Phycisphaerae; order SM23-33; family SM23-33; genus DASRZG01. Next base: position 15,442 of record DASRZG010000282.1, on the reverse strand, counting down.
AGTCGGTCGCCGTAGTGGTCGGCGAGGGCGACCAGGTCGGCGATGCCCACCTGGTTGTCGTGGTTGAAGTCGCCGTCCCACCAGGTGGCCGAGCCGGTCAGGCCGTAGTGGTCGGCCAGGGCGACGAGGTCGGCAATGCCGACCTGCCCGTCGAGGTTGCCGTCGCCGAGCAGGGCCGCCGCCCGCAGCGACAGGGCATGGTCGCCGTAGTCGGCGTCGAGCCACAAGCCTCTGTAGCCGGCGACGTGGTCGAGCCCCTGGTGGTCGGCGAACGTGCCGGCGCGGGAGGCGTAGGTGAGGACATCGAAGGCGGTCCCCGGCTCGGGCACGTAGCCGCCCTCGACGGCCACGTCCAGCGTCCCGGCCAGGCTGACGCCGCCGGCGACGTTCACGCGGTCGAACTGGCCGGCCCCGTCGCCGGCGATCTGGATTTCCATGCCCGCCGCCGCGCCGAAGACGACGTCTCCGCCGAAGGAGATCACGGCCGGGCTGTGCCCGGGCCTCAGGTCGCCTTCCATGTACACCGTGCCGGGCCCCGTGGTGCCGTTGGCCCCGCTTAGCGAGCCGAAGAACACGGCGGCCCCGCCGGTGCTGACCTGGATCTGCCCGTCGTTGGTGACGTCGTCATAGAAGGTGACCGACGCGCCGCCGGAGACCACGATCTTGCCGGCAGCGCCGTTGGCGACGTCCCCGAACACGTCCGTGACGCCGAAGCTGACGCCGACCGAGCCCGTGTTGGTCAGGCCCGTCCCGAACCGCAGGACGGCGTCGCGGGCGAACACCGCGCCCTGGTTGGCCAGCCCGGCCGCGAACTCCGCCTCCCCGCCGATGGCCTCGATCTTGCCGGCGTTGGCGGCCGTGGCGGTGAAGACCATCCGCTCGCCGCCGCCGACGCGGACCTCCCCGTTGGCGCCGTTGGACAGGGCGTTACCCACCAGCCCGGCGCCGGTGAGCAGGCCGCGGTTGGTCAGCGTCCCGCCGGCCAGTTGCAGGCCCGCGCCGAGGTCGATCACGCCATCATTGGTGATGCCCGCGGCGGCGTGAAGGATTCCCGCCCCCGCCAGCCGGCCCGCGGAGGTGATCTGCACGGCTCTGTTCGCTGTCAGCGGCCCGGAGGATTGAAGCTCCAGGCTGGCCACGCCCGCCGAGGTGGCCCCGATCGTCAGCACCCCGACCGTGGTGGCCCCCGCCGGCCCGGTGACCGTCACGCCCAGGGCGGGGTCCACGTACGTGTCGACGGACCCGCCGAACGGACCGGCCGGGTCCCAGTTGCTGCTGGTGTCCCACAGCCCCCCTCCGGCGGGCGCCCAGTGCTTGTCCAGAGGGCCCAGGACCACCAAGGCACGGACGTGCATGGACGTGTCGGAGAAACTGAAGGCGTCGTAGCTTACCGTGCCGCTGGAGACGTCCAGGACGGACAGTTGATCGGCGGTGCCCGTGCCGGAGACCGGGCTGGCCATGTAGAGGCGGCGGTCGTCCGGGGACAAGGTCGACACGAACGGCCTGTAGGTGAACCCGCCGAGCGTCGTGGCCGTGCCGGCGACCGGGTCGAAGATGTACATCTCGTTGGCAATGTCGCGGTCCACGTACGCCCGCTCGCTGACCGGGCTGTAGAACAGTGCATTGTTGATGTTGGGCGAGCTGCCGCCATCGCCCCCCATGGCGATGGTGCCGCCGGTCAACTGCGTCCCGGCCGATACGTCGAATTGGTACAGCGCGTCGAAGCTGTTGTCGTACATCAGCAGCGTGTCGTCATCCACGAATGCCACGTCGCCATAGCGCCCGTTCCCGTAGGTCGGGTGGGTCACCGGGATGGTCCTGTTGACCGCCATCAAGGCTGCGTTCACCAGGTAGATCTTCCCCGTGGACGAGGCCGTGGCGCACACCGCCAGCGTTCTGCCGTCGGGGGACAGGGCGATGGAAAGTCCGGTATCCCCGGCGGTGATGGGGACGGATCGAGTATGGGTCTGGGTGGCGGTATCGATCTCGGAGATGAAATCGTCCCGCACCGCGTACAGCTTCGACCCGTCCTCACTGAGCACCAGGTCGCGGACGCCGGAAAGGGGGATGTTGGTGACGAACGCCCCGGCCGTGGTGTACACGCCCACCCGGACGTAGTCGGCGACGTAGATGGTGCTCTGATCCGGTGTGACGGCCAGGCTCATCACCTGCCGGGTCCCGATCGAGAAGGACCCTGCCGACGTCAGCGTCGTCAGGTCCACCATCTCGACCTCGCTGGGATAAGCCGACCATTCCAAGCCCTGGGTCTTCAGGGCGTACAGGGTCTCCTGCGCCCGGGCAGAACCGGCCCAGAGGGCGCCAACCGCACACGCGATCGCCAGGAATCGGGCCGAACGTGACATGCGAACGCCTCCTTTCCGTTCCCGCGGGCGGGCGGAAACGTCTGCGTTGCCGGGCCAAGGCCGGCCCAGGAAGTGCGTTACCAGCGGGCACCTACGATGATATAGCGCCTCACGGATATGTCAACGGCAATCGCAGGCCGGCACGGCGCGGCCCGGGGGTGGGAATCCGCTGGATCGGTGCCGCGGGTCGTGTACAATTGAATATTGGATATTCAATCTGCAGAGGCGCTCAGAAATGATGATCCCACGGCATCTTGAGCAGCGGCTGAACAAGGCGATCCGCGACTTCCCAGTCGTCACGGTCACCGGGCCCAGGCAGTCGGGCAAGACGACGCTGGCCCGGACGGCCTTGGTGGGGTACGAGTACGTCAGCCTGGAGGATCCCGAGCAGAGGGTGCTGGCGGTGGAGGACCCTCGCGGGTTCCTGGGGCGGTTTGCCGGCAAGGTCATACTCGACGAGGCCCAGCGCGTCCCGGACCTGTTCTCGTACGTCCAGGGGATCGTCGACCAGACCCAGCGGCCCGGGCAGTTCGTCCTGACCGGGTCGCAGAACTTCCTGCTGCTGCGGCAGATCAGCCAGTCATTGGCGGGCCGGTGCGCCATCCTCCACCTGCTGCCGTTCTCGCGGTCGGAGTTGGCGCGGGAGCCGGTGATGGACTTGGAGCACATCGGCGCCGCGCGGGGGCCCGAGGACGCCGGCGGGACGAGCGGGGGACTGTTTCGGACGCTGTTCACGGGCGGGTATCCGCGGATTCACGACAAGGGCCTGGACCCGCAGGATTGGCTGTCGGCGTACTATCAGACGTACGTCGAGCGGGACGTCCGGGAGGTGCTCAACGTCGGCGACCTGGAGGCCTTCGGCCGGTTCATCGGCCTGTGTGCGGGCAGGACCGGACAGTTGCTGAACCTCTCTTCCCTGGCCAGCGACTGCGGCATTACCCATACGACGGTCCGGCGATGGTTGAGCGTGCTGGAGGCCAGCTTCATCGTCACGCTGCTCCGCCCGCACCACAGGAACTTCAGCAAACGGCTGGTCAAGTCGGCCAAGCTGTACTTTGTGGACACGGGGCTTCTGTGCTACCTGCTGCGGATACGCTCGCCGGAGGATCTGGCGCTGCACGCGGGGCGGGGGGCGGTGTTCGAGTCGTGGGTGGTGTCCGAGGCCATCAAGAGCTTTGTCCACCGTGGGCTTCGCCCCGATCTGTATTTCTGGCGGGACGTGTCCGGGCATGAGATCGACCTGATCGTCGAGATGGGCGGCGGCAGGCTGCTGCCCGTCGAGATCAAGTCAGGCCAGACGTTCAATACCGACTTCGTCAAGGACTTGAGCTGGTGGCGTCAGGCCGGCGGCGCGTCCGAGTTGCCCGGCATCGTCGTCTACGGCGGGGATGATTCGTTTTCCTACCGGGACAACCGCGTCCTTTCCTGGCGGAGGTGGGGATGAGGGAGCGGCGCGCGGCCGCCGATCACTCCACGACCTTGACCTTGTGGGCGACCTCCGCGCCGGTGGCGACCTCGCGGACGTGGAACGTCCACTCGCCCAGCCAGTCGTTCAACGCCACGGGGATCTCGTAGCGGAACCGGCCCGTCCGGCCGCTAAGGTCCTTCGAGTAGTACCACACGCCCTTGCCCTGGGGGTTGATCGCGTCCACGTGGAACACCTGGAGGTCGTCCGCCAGGGCCGGCTGGCCCACCATCTCCAGCGCCAGCACCTCGCCGCGCCTGACGGAGGCGGGGCCCGAGACTGTCGGGGAGGCGAAGGGGGCGTCCTGGAGCGTCAGAATCACCGGCTCCCACGGGTTGAGCTTCACCGTCACCTCGTCCGTCCGCCCGTATGCCTTGCCGCTGCGCTGGTTGACCACGTGGCAGGGCCGGTCGAGCTTGACGAGGATATCGCCCTCCTTCTCGAAGTAGGAGTTATCCACGGCTTCCTCGCCGCCGACGCCCTCCTTGCGCATGGAGTAGTTGCTGGAGACCGTCACGTGCTTGCGGCCTGGACCGGCCCGCCAGACGATTACCTCGGCGCCGGCCTGAAGCTGGCGCGTCTTGGGCGCCAGGACCCGGGCGACGGGCTGGACGCTGTCGGCCAGGACCGTCCGCAGCAGCGAGACGACCACCTCGCCCTTGGCCGGGTCTTTGCCCCGGAGGCCGCCGTAGTCGGAGACGTCCAGGTTCAGGAACACCGCCTTGCCCAGGCCGACCTTCCGGACGATCCAGGCGGCGTCGTCGGCCTGGCCCACCTGCTGTTTGGCGTCGTCGGCGACGACGCGGACCGACCGGGCGTTGGGGCCCGGGGCGGCCAAGTCGTCCCAGGTCAGGGCCGCCTTGGCGTCGGCGGACAGCATCGCCCCGCCCGGCAGGGCGGCGCCGGCGCGCTTGGGCGGGGCCTGGCCGCCGCGCCGCGTGCGGGCGTCGCCGGCGACGGCGGACTGGTCGATCCCGAACAGCGCGTCCAGCACCCCCGATTCCCGCCGCCGCCCGTGGGCGTCGTACAGGCCCGTGTACTGGTCCGCGATCACCGTCCCGCCCGCGCGGACGAAGGCCTCGATGTTCCGCGCCTCCTGGTCGCTCAGGGCCCACGCCTCCGGCAGGACCAGGACCTTGACCCTCTCGGCCGCCAGCCTCCCCTCGGCCACCTGCTCGCCGGTGACGAAGAGGTTCTGGAGGTGGTTGTCCTCGATCAACTTGATCCAGGACTTGCGGAGGTTGTTGCGCCGGTCCGTCCGGTATTCGGTGGAGCTGCTGCGCAGGATGTACTGGCGCCCCACGCCCACCCACTGGTGCCACCAGTTCACACGGATGCTGGGCTGGGAGTGGTAGATGGCGATCCCGTCATGCATCCGCCGGGACGCCAGGAGCATCCGATCGGTGCCGGCGGTGATCTCCTTGAAGACCGGCGCCCCCGCCTGCCCGCGGGGGCTCAGGGCCCGGGCGGCGCGGTCGATCATGCGGTTTTTGGTCTCGTGGGCGTCCCACACCAGCACGCCCCGGCAGCCGTGGAGGAAGTGGTACCACAGGTCCCGCTGGAGGTCCTTGCCGGTGTTCCACGTGGGGTGCATGAACTGAAAGTCGGGCGCGAGCCCGCGGATCACCTCGAACGATTCGCCGATGTTGTAGGGAATGATCGTGTCGACGCTCTGGACGAGCCTGGCGTAGTTGTGCCCGTTGAACACGCCCGGGTGGTGCGTCCCGGTGATGCCGAACCGCCCGCCCGGGTCGGCCTGATGCCCCATCGCCGTCGCCCGCGCCAGGGCGGTGGCCATGTAGTCGTCCATGTAGTCGCGGAAGTCGCACCACCACGACAGGTTCCACCCGCGCGTATCAGCGGCGTTCCGGGAGCCGACCCATTTCTCGAATTTCCCGACGTACCCGGCCGCCGCATCGAAGTCCTTGAAAGGCGTGCCCACCGCGGCGCTGAGCGCCTCGGCGCTGCGGTAGCGGGCCCGCAGGCCGGCGGCGGTCATGCCCTCGTCGTCGGTGCGGATGTTCTTGTACCCCGCCACGACCGCGGCGAAGCGGGAATACCGCGTGCCGAACGCCTCGTTGAACTTCTCGACGGTGCCGAACGCCCCGGGCAGCAGGTTCTGCTCCCAGAGCCGGTCGTACATGTAGTTGGTGGACGGGAAGAACGTCCGGACGGCGTCCCAGGTGGGGTAGTCGGTTCCCCATTGCCGGTTGAGCTCGATCACGTTGCCGTACTTGGCCTTAAGCCATTCCCGCCAAGCGTCGCGGGAGGAGTACGTCCAGTCCAGGTCGGAGACGGACGACTGGTCGGCCACGCCTAGCTCATCGGCCATGTTGTAGAAAATGGGGCGGTAGCGCTTGGCCCGTTCCACGACCGGCAGGAGGTAGCCGGCGAACTCGTCCCAGGTGCCCTCGTCGGTGAGGCTGGGGCGGCGGTGTGCCAGGACGGGGCTGTTGGGGTACTTGAACCACGCCTGGACCATCGCGTTGTGCTCGTCGCGCCGCTTGTGGTAGTAGGCGAAGACGCGGTAGCCGATGTTGTCGGGGTACTGGAACAGGTCCGAATCGGTGACGTGATGGCTCTGGTCGTCGAAGGGGTAGGTGCCGTAGTAGGCGTTGGCGGAGGTGATCTGCCCGTTGAAGCCCGCCTGGCGGACCAGGTCGGCCTCGCCGCGCTGGTAGTGGGCCCAGACCACCGAGTAGTAGTCGATCCACGGCTCGTAGGGGTACTGCACGGTGAACCGGTGGCTGGCGGGCTGGACCTGCCCGTCCACCAGCACCTCCACCCGGTGGTTGTACCCGACGGGCCGGGCCGTCTGGAGCCGGTACGCCAGCGACGTCCGCGGCGGGGCGATCTTTTTGGCGATCTGCTCGCACACCCGGCCCTTGGTGTCCACCCAGCGGATGATCACGTCGTGCGGCCTGTCCACCCGGGCAAAGGCGACCTCCCCGGCCACCTTCTCCCCCTCCAGGATCAACCCCGGCCCGGTGACGGCCGTGACGAACCCGCTGGGGCTTAGGTCTTCGGCCGCAGCGCCCCCGGCCCCGCACAAGAGGACGATCAAACCGACGGCGACGTGCCTGGACATGATGAGATTCCTTCCTTTCGGCCCGGGCGGGAATTCGCCCAAATACCCGTATAGCCGGAGTGAGGGGTGCAGTCAAGAAGGCTGGCTGACCGAGTTCCGGGCTGTCGGGGACGAAGCCCAGTTGCATCCTCATTCGCTGCGTTGCCCGGGCGTCTGAACGGGGGTAGAATGAATCCCACTGTCCGTTCTGAGCGAAAGGGTTCTGGTGTGGGCGCGGTCGAGTTGCTGAGTGAGATCAGGAGACGGTTGGAGCAGGTCCACGGCGGACGTCTGCGCGGGGTAGTCCTTTACGGGTCGGAAGCCCGGGGCGAGGCGGGGCCGGACAGCGATGTCGACGTGCTGGTGCTGCTGGACGACCCGGTCGACTACGGCAGGGACCTGGAGGCCAACCTCGACGCCCTGTATCCGCTGTCGCTGGACTTGGGCCGGAGGATCAGCGCAAAACCGGTTTCTGCCACCGAATACGAGTCGGTCGACTGCCCGCTCTACCGTGCAGCACACAACGAAGGCATCGCGGCATGAAGGAATTCGCGGCCGTCGAATGGGAGCGAGCTGAGCGGGCATTGGAATCAGCCAAGAAGACGTAGGCCGGCGAGTCGGCAGCCGGGCCAATCTGCAATTGAGTCCATTGACGCGTTGCGTTGGGGGTCGGGCGGGGTTAGAGTTCCGGCTTTCGTGTGCGATCAGGTCGCAGGAATTCAGGAGCCACCACCGATGCCCCCGGCTGTGAGCGTTGAAATCAGGCAGGTTACGATCCCCACGTACGTGATGGGTCCCGACAGCCCGTATCCGTCCTTCCACTGGCGCGCGTGGCGCGGGCATTACCCGTTCGCCACGCAGTTGGACCTTTCCACGGAGAAGCGCCCCGTCGCCCACCGCGTCGTGGTGCTCGAGAACGACTTCGTCCGGGCCGAGGTCCTGCCCGACATGGGCGGGCGCCTGTACCGCCTGTACGACAAGGTGGCCGGGCAGGAGACGTTCATGGTCCCGCCGTCGGTGAAGTTCCAGAACATCGCCCTCCGCGGCGCCTGGATCACCGGCGGGATCGAGTGGAACTTCGGCTACCGCAGCCACACGGCCGTGACGTGCTCGCCGGTGTCGTGGGCGATCCGGACGGAAGACGACGGGAGCGCCTCGGTGTGGGTGGGCACGGTGATCCGGCCGATGGAGTCGCGGTGGGCGGTCCGCCTGAGCCTCCGCCCGGAGCGGTCGGCGCTGGACGTGGACGTGCTGACGATGGGCCCGCTGGTGCTGCCGGGGATGATGTACTGGTGGACCAACGCCGCGGTGGAGGTGGGCCCGGAGAGCCGGTTCTACTATTTCGGCAAGTACGCCGGCGACTACGCCCCGCACAGTTGGCCGTGGACGGACGGGATGGACTTCTCGTGGTACCGCAACCGCGTCTTCGGGGCGGATATGTTCCTGATGGAGCCCCGGCGGGACTACCTGGGCTTCTACGATTTCCAGCGCGGCCACGGGCTGGCCCAGACCGCCGACCGGTTCCACTCGCCCGGGCAGAAGTACTTCACCTGGGGCGCCAACCAGCGCGGGCGGTTCTGGGACTTCCTGCTGTCGGACTCGGGGCAGACCTACTGCGAGATCCAGCGAGGCCGGCTGCCCTCCCAGGGTCGGACCGAGCCGCTGCCGCCCATGTGCGTGGAGAGCTGGACGGAAACCTGGATGCCGCTGAACCAGACGGGCGGGTTCAGCGGGATGGAGAACGATCTGGCCATCGCCGTCGGCGAGCCGGAGGACGGGGGCGTTTCGATCCGCCTGCTCAGCGCCACCCCGCGAGCGGCCCTGCGCCTCGAGGCCTTCGGCGACTCCGATTCGCTGGGGACATGGCGGGTGGGGCGGATGGAGCCCGGCCGGCCCGTGACGCACCAGCTCAAGCTGCCGGCCGGGAAGGCGGTCCGGCGCGTCGTCGTCCGCGACAAGGCCGATGCGGTGCTGATGGACTGGCGGGAGTTCGAGTTCTCCACGGAGGACTGGTACAAGCACCGCGCCGGCTTCAACGAGTCCGCCGCCGGGCTGGAGGAGCGGTTCATCGAGGCCGAGCGGAATCGCTTCGCGCTGTGGCCCAACGGCGCCGAGGGGGCCGTCAGCATGCACGAGAAGGTGCTCCAGAGCGATCCGGGCCACTCCGGCTCGTTGGCGGCGCTGGCGGAGATCGACTGCTACGCCGGCCGGTTCGAGCAGGCCCAGAAGCGCCTGGCTCAGGCGTTGCTCCGCCGGCCGATGGCCCCGGAGCTGTTGACCCTCCACGGCTGGGTGCTGCTGGCGCTGGGCCGGCTCGATGACGCGGTCGAGGCCTTCAGCATCGCCACCCGCTACGAGCCGGGGCGGCGCAACGGCTTGGTAGGGCTGGTCTGGACGGCGCTTCGCGCCGGCGCCGCGGGCGCCGCGGCCCGGCACAGCGAACAGTTGATGGCCCTGTACCCCGCCGACCGCTGGGGGCGGTGGCTTCGGAGCATCGTCCTGCGCCGCGCGGGGCGCAAGACCGAGGCGGCTGAGATCCTCCGCGGTCTGCTGGCGGACGACCCGCTGTGGTACCGCGCCAACGCCGAGGCCGTGCTTCTGGGCGTGCCCACGCACCTGGCGGGCGGGCAGCGCCATCTGGCCGACGAGAGCGTCGTCGCGGCCACCGATTACCTGGCGCTGGGCCTGTGGGATGACGCCGCCGTCCTGCTGGGATACGAGGATTCCGACGAGCCGTTCAGCCCGGCGGTCCGGCTGGCGCACCTGGCGTACGCCCGCCACCGCCAGGGCGACGCACCGGCTGTCCGGGCGGCGCTGCGCCAGCTCGCCCGCTCGCCCGTCGAGCATGCCGAGCCCTGGACGACCGCGTCCATCGGGTTCCTGACCGAGCTGGCCGAGGCGTACCCGGACCAGGCCATGATCCGCCTGCTGCTGGGCAACGTGCTGGCCAGCCGGCGGCGCCTGGACGAGGCCGCAGCCGAGTGGCGCAGGGCCCTGCGCCTGGGGCTGGAGCACGCGGTCATCCATCGCAACCTCGCCGCCGCGGCCGAGCATCTGGGCGAGCGGGACCAGGCCATCCGCCTGTACCGCAAGGCGTGGAAGCTCGCCAGGCCGAACCTGTACCTGTTTGACGAGTTCGATCGCGTCCTGGCGGCGGCGGGGCGGCACCGCGAGCGCGACCGCCTGTACCGCGACCTGCCCGCCGAGGTGCTGGGACGGTCGATGGTTGCCCTCCGCCGCGTGCCGCAGTTGCTGGACCTGCAGCGCTACGACGATGCCTTGGAGGAGTTGGACAGCCGGACGTTCCTGACCGGCGAGACGCACGAGCGGGTTGTCCGCGCCCAGTTCCACGAGGCCCTGGTCGCCAAGGGCACGGGCCTGATGGCACGGGCCCGGCACGCCCAGGCCATCGAGGTCCTCCAGCGGGGCCTGACCTATCCGGCCAACCAGAACGCCGGGCGGGTGGAATACAGCCCCTCGGAGGCGGTCATAAACTACTTCCTCGGCTTGGCGCAGGAGGCGGCGGGGGACGCCGAGGCCGCCCGGCGGCACTGGACGGCGGCGGCTCAGGAGTCGCACTCCGACTGCGACTTGACGCGGGCCTATGAGATGCTGGCGTGGGCGGCTCTGGGCAACCGGGCCCAGGCGATGGGCATCGCCCACGACTTCGAGCAGTTCGCCCGCGGGGAGCGGTCGCCGTCGGGCTGGTGGGATTCCCTCAGCGGCCCGGGCGTCTGGAAGCTGGGCCACGGCCTGGGGCAGTTGGCCAAGGGCTGGCCCGACCAGGCGATGGCGATCTGGCGCCAGGCGCTTGTGGACGAGCCGGGCGGGCGATGGCTCCGCCCCCACGCCCACATGCCCGCCGCCGTCCTGGAACGCATGTTCCGCCGCAGCACCGGGTCGGCGGGCTAGGATGTCGGGACAGCATGCCCGCCCAGGCGAATTGCGGTCTTTGCGATGATTTCCGGCGGTGGCGGTGCAATTGTTGTTGCGGCCGGCGGGGTTTGATGGCAAAATGTAGAGATTACCTGAGATTATGGCGGAAGGAGGCATGCCGGCGGACGGGTCCGAACATACGGCCCGGGCCGGTTTGATGCAGCAGAGCCATGGCGGATTCGGCAAGTCCCAAGAACGACCCGACGGATCATCTACCTGAAGAGCTCCTGGCCCAGTTGGGCAATCTCGTCCCGGACGGTTCCCTGTTGGCGGCGGCGCCGCTCGATCTGAGCGACGCCGGCAAGTACGCCGAGGCGTACCTGTTGCTGACCGAGGAGCGGCTGGGGCATTTCGTGCGCGACAACGGCACGTGGCGGGGGGGGTGGCGCCCCCTCAAGGACCTGAACGAGTCGGAGATCGTCCAGGGCCTGGGCATGAGCCTGCTGCGGGTGGTGCCCCGCCGCGGCGCGCCGCTGGAGTTCCGGCACACGCTGCGTCACGCCAAGGCGGTGGCCAAGCTCCACCGCCAGCTCGAGCGCCGCATCGGCGGCGGGGACGAGGCCGAGCCGGTGGAAGAGGGGGCGCACGAAGAGGAGAAGAAAACCCGCTGCGAGAAGTGCGGGCACGTCCTGCCGACTTGGACGGACGTCTGCCACGCCTGCATGAACCGCCGCAAGATCCTGTTCCGCCTGCTGGACTTCATCAAGCCGTACAAGTCCCGGGCAAGCATGGCCTTCGGCATGTCGCTGCTGCTGACGGCGATGAGCCTGGTCCAGCCCTGGCTGGTCAAGCCGCTGACGAACAAGGGCTTCGGCGCCCAGCCGGGAGTGAACGCGGACTTCCACGTCGTGGTGGTGTACGTGTCGATCATGGCCGGCCTGCTGGTGCTGCGGACGCTGGGGCAGATGATCCAGTTGCGCCTGTCGCTGGGGCTGGGGACGATGGTGTCCCGCCAGATCCGCAACATGGTCTACGGGCACCTGCACCTGCTGTCGCTGAGCTTCTTCTCCAAGAAGCAGACCGGCGCCCTGGTCACGCGGGTGACCAGCGACACGGAGCGGCTGTGGTATTTCGTCTCGTCGGTGTTCATCGACATCATCCTGGCCTTCCTGATTCTGGTGGGGGTGGGGGTGTGCCTGTTCACGATGAACTGGAAGCTGGCGGCGTTTGCGCTGATGCCGATCCCGCTGATGTTCATCCTGATGGTCTTCTTCCACAACCGCCTGCACCGGTCGTTCGGGCGGATGTGGCACCGGTGGAGCCAGATGACCTCGGTAGTCGCCGGCGCCCTGCCGGGCGTGCGGGTGATCAAGGCCTTCAGCCAGGAGCGGCGCGAGGTCGAGCGGTTCGAGGAGAAGAGCGACGCCCTGTACCAGGTGGAGCGCAACTACATCTCTGGCGTCCGATCGCTGTTCGGCCCGATGATGATGTTCTCCAGCGCCCTGGGCAGCCTGGTCGTCTGGCTGCTGGGCGGGTGGTGGCTGTCGCAGGGCAAGACCGACCTGGGCACGCTGATGGCGTTCCAGGGCTTCCTGGCGATGTTCTTCAACCCGATCCACCAGATTGCCCACATGGACGAGATGTTCAACCGCGCCGCCACCAGCGCCGCCCGGATCTTCGAGATCCTGGACACCGAGCCGGGGATCTACAGCCGCAAGGGCGCCCACTCGGCCAGCCGGATGAAGGGGCGGATCGAGCTCCGCAACGTCAGCTTCAGCTATGACGGCGTCCGGCGGGTGCTCAAGAACGTCTCGATGGTCATCGAGCCGGGCGAGATGCTCGGGCTGGCGGGCCCTTCCGGCGGGGGCAAGACGACGCTGGTGAACCTGATCAGCCGGTTCTACGACGTGCTGGAGGGGCGGATCCTCATCGACGGGGTGGACGTGCGGGACTACAACCTGGCCCAACTGCGCCAGGGCATCGGCGTGGTGCTCCAGGAGCCGTTCCTGTTCCACGGCACGCTGGCCGAGAACGTCGCCTACGGCAAGCCGGAGGCCACGCGGGAGGAGATCATCGCCGCCTCGCGGGCGGCCAACGCCCACGAGTTCGTCCTGGGCTTCCCCGACGGCTACGACACCATGGTGGGCGAGCGGGGGCAGACCCTCTCCGGCGGGGAGCGCCAGCGGATCAGCATCGCCCGGGCGATCCTGAACGACCCGAGGATCCTGATCCTGGACGAGGCCACCAGCAGCGTGGACACCGCCACCGAGAAGCTGATCCAGGAGGCGATGGGGCGGCTGACGAGCAACCGCACCACCATTGCCATTGCCCACCGCCTGTCCACGCTGAGCAAGGCGGACCGGCTTGTGATCCTGGACAAGGGCGTGGTGGTCGAGGAAGGCACCCACGAGGAACTGGCCGATCGGGAAGGCGGCGTGTACGCCAACCTGCTGAAGACGCAGCGGGAGAGCCAGTCGCTGATCGCCCTGGCCGGCGAATGATCCCCCGCCCGCAAAACGGCTTGCAAAATCCCCCCCGCGGTGCTATACGGGTCTAGAATGATTCGCCTGCGCGCGTAGCTCAATTGGATAGAGCATCGGTCTACGGAACCGAAGGCTACAGGTTCGAGCCCTGTCGCGCGTATTATCCCAAGGTCCGCCGGGGCGGGCGGAGCACCTCGCTCTGCCCGCCCCGGCGGGCCTTCCTTGTGCCTCCACGGCATCCCTTCCGGGGAATGTTCCGAGGGCCGCCAACGCCCATCGAGAAGTTCCGGCGGGCGTCAGTCGAAACGCCCCATCTTCACCATCCCCGAGTGTCCAACCGACTTTCCGTTCCTGCGCCGCCCCGAGAAGGGCGGGATTATTCCGCGGGCGTACGTTCTCGGATGAATGCCCGGAAACCGGCCGGGCGGCCCATGAGGTGTACGAGCGGGGCCGTATTCTTCCTTTCATTATACGGAACAAATCGTACTTTGGTGCGTCCGACAGGCAAAGGAGATGGGATATGGCCGGTAAGTCGAAGCCTCAGCCAACGGATTCGGAACTGGCGGTGTTGGGAGTGGTGTGGGAATCGGGCCCCAGCACGGTCCGGCAGGTCCACGAGGCCCTGGGCAGCGATCGGGGCGTTCGCTACACCACCACGTTGAAGACGATGCAGGTGATGGTCGAGAAGGGCCTGCTCCATCGGGATGAGAGCCGACGTTCGCACGTGTACAGCTCGGCCCTCGACGAGAAGAGCGTCCGGCGGCGGCTGGTGCGGGAACTGGCCGGCCAAGTGTTCGGCGGCTCCACGCGGAAGCTGATCCTCCACGCCCTCTCGGCCGGGGGAGTGTCGGCCGAGGAGGTCCGGCAGATCAGGAAACTGCTGGCCGAGCACGGGGAGACCGACGATGACGGCCATTGAACAGATACTCAGCCAGCCCTGGTCGCAGCGGCTGGGCTGGTCGCTGGTGCACTTCCTTTGGCAGGGGCTTGTGATCGCCGCCTTGTTGAGTGTGGCGATCACGGCGCTTCGGCGACGGTCGGCGAACCTGCGGTATGCCCTGGCGTGCATGGCCTTGGCGGCCATGGTCGCCGCGCCGGTGGTCACGTTCTGCCGTCTCCCCGCCCGCCCCGCCCGGGATACGCCTGCCGAACGGGAGCCGGGCGGTGTGACGACGGCCGCGGGTGAATACGCGCCGTCTGTCGCCGACCTGGGGCCGTCCGAGGTTCCCGCACTGGACTCCGTGCCGGACGCGGCGCCCGCTGAGTGGCCTGCCCAAGCCGTGTTGGGAGCCGCTCCGCCGGATGCGGATCACCAGGTATCGCCTGCAACGATTGGCTGGACGGCCAGGGCGTCTCGCTTCCTCCAGCCGGCGCTGCCTTGGATGGTGGCGGCGTGGGTGGCGGGGGTGGCGCTGCTGGCCGTCTGGCACATCGGCGGATGGGTCGGCCTGCTCCGTCTGAAGCGATCGGCCTTGCCGCTTGGGCAGGCGGGTTCCGAGGCCCAATGCGCGGGGGCAGCCAGGCGCATCGCCAGGCAGATGGGGTTCTCCAGAACGATCCGCCTGCTCAAGTCGGCCCGGATCGCCGGCCCGGTGGCCGTGGGAATCCTCCGTCCCGCGGTGCTGATGCCTGTGACCATGCTGACGGGTCTATCCATGCCGCACATCGAGGCCGTCCTCGCTCACGAGATCGCCCACCTCCGCCGATACGACTACCTGGTCAACCTGCTGCAGGGCCTCGTCGAGACGGTCCTGTTCTATCACCCGGCCGTCTGGTGGGTCTCGGGCCGCATTCGTGCCGAGCGTGAGAACTGTTGTGACGATGTTGCCGTCGGCGTCTGCGGCAACCAGACCATGTACGCGGCCGCGCTGGCATCCCTGGCTGAATTCGCCGCGGGCGGGCCGCGGACGCGGCTGCCTCGCCCGGCCGCGGCCAGGCGGCTGGCGCCGGGCGCGAGTCTCCGCGTGCTTGCCCGCGTACGCAGAATCCTCGGCCTGCCTGGCGACGATGTGGCCCGGGCCAACCGCTGGCTGGCAGGTATTCTCATCGTGGCCTCCCTCGCCGTCGCCGGGGCATTCCTCTGCACCAACACGGATACGACAGTCGCCGCCACGCCGCCGGCGAAAGCCGAGGGGGAGGCGACGACGAAGCCGACAGAGGCGGCAGTCGCCAAGGAGCTCGAGCGTCT
>DASRZG010000281.1:0-2440 GCA_035686585.1 Phycisphaerae bacterium | reverse complement strand
CGCACAGGTTCTTCCCGACCCGGACGCGGAAAACAACCTCACTGGCCTTCGCGGTCTTGGGACGATATAGTATCGGCGCAGACGGTGGGGCGCTCGCAAGGGAACGGCCTTGCGCCTCGATCCATCGGACGCGTCCCGCCGCAGGTGAGATCATGGGCCTTAACGAGGATACCCTCCGCGAGATCGTCAGACGAATCCTGTCGGTGGCCAAGCCTGACAAGATCATCCTGTTCGGATCGGCCGCCAGCGGCCGGATGACCCCCGACAGCGACGTCGACCTGCTCATCGTCGAGCCGGACGTCAGCGACCAGCGAAGCGAGTATGTCCTCATCATCAAGTCGCTATGGGACATCGAGTACCCCTTTGACATCCTCTTCATCCGCACGGAATGGTTTGAGCAGAGCAAGGACGTGGTTGGCGGCCTAGCCTACCCGGCCCACAAGTACGGCAAGGTGATCTATGAGGCCGCCTGAGGACGCCCGGACGCGGATCGTCAACGAATGGCGCCGCAAGGCGGATGCGGACATGGCCGTCGCGGACCATCTGCCGTCCGACGAGGCGGTCTTCCTGAACGCCGTCACGTTCCACTGCCAGCAGGCCGCCGAGAAGTACCTCAAGGCCTTGCTGACATGCTGGGGCATCGAGTTCCCCAAGACCCACGTTCTGGCCAGGTTGATCGGACTGGTTGAAACGCGCGATGCCTCGCTTGCGGCGACACTGCTCGATGCCGTCGTTCTGACGCCTTACGGTGTGGATCTGCGATACCCCGGTGATCGGCCCGATGCCACCCCGGAGGAAGCCCGCGAGGCCATTCGGCTTGTGCGTCAGGTGCGCGATGCCGTCCTGCCTCTGCTGCCCGAGCCGCCCGCTCAGGGAAGATGACCTCGTCGCCTCCCAGGGTGGGCGAGTTCGCCCGCTACGTTCCGTTCCGCCCGCGGCCGCGGGCCCGGCGGACGGCCTGGTCGATGGTCTCGGCCACTTCCCGGGGGCGGGCGACGCCGTTCCAGGCGAGGCCCTCGCCGGCTTCGGGGCTGCCGAGGCAATAGACGGTGCCGATGCCGACCACGCGCTCGGCGACGGTGGGGGAAAGGGAAACCTTCTGGACGTCCGTCAGGCCCGCCGCCTGGACCTGCGGGCTGATCAGGCCCCGGACGGCGATCACGCGCAGGTTCGTCAGCACGTACGTCCGACCGATCCACTGCCAGCAGGCGATCACCACCCGCCCGAAGGCGGCCGCGGCACAGAACGACACGATCGCCTGCTGCGGGGGGAACGGACGGAGCCAGCCGATCGCCACGGCGACGGCGGCGGCGACGGCGGCGGCAAAGAGCACCGGCGCCGACGCCGTCAGGACGAACCAGCCGCTGGGCTTGATCGCCAGGACGATGATCTCACTGTCGCCGAGGAGGTTGGCGGGCACCAGGTACCCCACCGCCTGGGCCTCGGAGGTCGGCTCGGCCGAGGGGCTCATGAGCGTCCCTCCCGCGCGGCCGCCAGGGCGACCACGTCGGGCAGGTTGCGGTAGCGCCCGTCGAAGTCCAGCCCGTAGCCGACGACGAAGACGTCCGGCACGTCGAAGCCGACGAAGTCCAACGGCACCTCCGCCGCCCGTGGGCCGGGAAGGTCCTTCCGCAGCAGGACGCACGTGCGGCAGCAGGCCGGACCATGCGAGCGGACCTGCTCCACCACCGCCGCCAGGGTCCCGCCGGTGTCGAGGATGTCGTCCACCACCAGCACCCGCCTCCCGGCGAGGCGGACGGGCAGCTCGGGGTCGAACCGCAGCGCGCCCGGGGTGGTGGCCGCGCCGTGATAGCGGCGGGCGCGGACGGTCAGCAGCCGGATGGGCATGGTCAGGTGCCGCATCAGGTCGGCCAGGAATACCAGCGCCCCGTCCAGCACGGCCACGATCGTCACCTCCCCGCCACCGAAGGCCCCGGACACCTCGGCCGCCAATTCGGCGACGCGCCGCCCGATGCGGTCCCGGGAAACGACTACCTCCGAGATGTCGGGCGTCCGCTTCGGCAGCGATTCCATGGCCCAACATGCTACCGCCGGACCGGGCGGGATTCAATGGCGGACAGTGCCTCATTGGCCCCCGGCCCACCCACAGAGAATGAAAACGGCATGTTCCGTGGGGTGCCACAGGCTGCTTGCAGCCTGTGCGGGATGGGCACGGGCGTCCCCGAGCGTCCGCCCCATGCCCACACGGGCTGCAAGCAGCCCGTGGCACCCAGGTCCCGCTGAACACGTACTCCGCTTGTCCGGGGCACCCCGATTTTCGAGACAGTTCTGCATGGGCCGTGAGCCCGCCCACAGAGAATGAAAACGGCATGTTCCGTGGGGTGCCACAGGCTGCTTGCACCCTGTGCGGGATGGGCACGGGCGTCTCCGAGCGTCCGCCCCATGCCCACACGGGCTGCAAGCAGCCCGTGGCACCCAG
>DASRZG010000280.1:0-12917 GCA_035686585.1 Phycisphaerae bacterium | reverse complement strand
CTACTACGACGGGCGGCGCAAGAGCTACGCCCAATTCAGGCAGGGCATGACGCTGTGGGCCCACACCCCCACCGAGCCGCGGGCGTCGAAGGACGTCATCGAGCTGGACCCGATCGCCCTGCTGAACGTCCACGGCAGCGGCTACTGCGGGATCGCCTCGGGGCTGCTGGAGGGCATCTACCAGTCCCGGCCCGGCGGCACCCCCGGCAAGCCCGCCATCGACGCACGGCGGTGGTTCCTGGGCGGGATCATCCACTCCGTCACCGACGCCTATTACGACGGCAGGTGGCACTACCTGGACATCGACCTGGGCGGCTACGCGGGCGACGACGAGCGCGGCGTCTGGTCCGTCGCCGACGTCCTGGCCGACCCTGCCGGCTACTACGGCGACAAGGCCGGCCAGAAGAGCCCGTACTTCTTCAAGGCCGACGCCAACGGCAAGTGGGTGGAGAAGATCAACCGCGCCAAGAGCTACGCCTTCCAGGACAACCTGATGCTCGGGCACGAGATGACCTTCGCGATCCGGCCCGGGGAGACGTTCACGCGGTACTTCTCGTCCGTCGCCGCCGGCTGGTCCGAACAGCCGCTGTACTGCAAGAGCGTGCAGATGGGCCAGAAGGGCTTCTGCGAGATGGTCTACGCCCCCACAGCCCCCCAGGCGGCCGGGGACGCCCTGCAGGCCGGTGACGAGGAGGCCGTTCACGCCATCCGCTGCCCGTACACGATCACCTCCTCGCGGATCGAGGCGACGGGGAAGGTGTCGGTCTCCTACGACCTGGGCCGGACGTGGCTGCCGGTGGACACGTCCAAGCCCGTGGCCCTGGGCCGGTGGGACTACCTGCTGAAGGTGGCCGGCGGCGAGCTGAAGGAGGTGACGACGCGGGGCATCCTGCACCCCGGCGCCCTGCCGCGAGTGGGCGCGGGGGCGACGAAGATGACCCTCACCGGCATGGGCGACTACCAGACGCTGACGTGGACGCCGGACCTGTCCAGCCCCGAGTCGCTGGCCAAGGTCGCCACCGTCGACGCGACGCTCCAGCACGGCACCAGCGCGACGGCGTCGTTCACCGGCGGCAGGCTGACGGGCAGAGGGTCGGTGACGTTCGCCGTCCCCGCCCCGCCGGGGTGCAAGCTGGTGAAGGTCGCGGCGTGCGTGCTGGGCGGCGCGGGGACGACGCCCTCGTCGGGACGGTACCTGGAGCTGCACATCGGCCCGGAGGGCAGGACCCGGCTGGTCGGCAGGAGCACCGACTGCAGCGCCTGGGGCGCCGAGGGGCCCGCCAAGGTGGACCACTGGCAGAACACCGTCAACGGCTCGACCACCTTCGCCCCCGCCGACAAGGCCGAGGTGACCGTACGGGTCAACGGGCAGGGAGTCATCACGGGAGTGCGGATCTACGCCGGGTACGTCCCGGCCGAGACCCGCAGGCCCCGCGGGACGCTGACCGTCACCCACGGCTACGACGGCAAGAGCCACACCGAGGAGATCAGCGCCGAGGCTCTGCGGCGCGGGCCCGCGACCTACACCGTCCCGGGCCCAGCTACCGTGAATGAGTTCGTCCGGATGAAGGTGGAATAGGGGCAAATCCGAAGCACGAAAGAAGAAGAAGAAGAAGAAGCAATGGCAGGGATGCAGGGGATTCAGGGGATGGACGGATAGGGGAAGAAGCAGAAGGAAAAGCAGCAGCAGAGGAAGAAGAAGCGATACAGGGGATGGGCCCTGCGAATCCAGGCTGGGCAATCGCCGTTTCTTTCGTGCTTGTCGTTTCGGATTTGTTTCGGATTTCGGGCTTCGGATTTCGGATTTGCCGCCGGCACGTCATCTTGACGCTCTCTCGCGGCACGCTACCATGGTTCCTGTTCGTCCCCAGGCCATGCTGTTCCGTGAGGACCCGTCATGCCGGATCGATCGCCGACCGCCAGCCGCCCCACCACGCCGCGCCGGGTCGCCCTGTGCACGCTGTGGTGGGCCGCCCTGTCATCGGCCGCCGTCGCAAGTGGAGTGGACATGTCCCCAGGCCAGGCCGTTCGGATCGGAGGCGACGCCCTGCTGGCCGATCACCCCCGCAGCCATTTTCCCCGCACCGTCAACTTCGCCCCCGTCGGGGGGGAGACCGTCCGGCTCAACCCGCCCCGGTTCCGCTGGGCGTACTACCCGCCTGAAGCCGAAGTCGGGCCGCAGGAGTTCGTCTTCCAGATCGCCCGCGATCCGCAGTTTCGCCAGCGGGTGGTCGACGTCCGCACCCCGTACAACTTCTACAACACCCTCAAGCCCCTCCCCGCCGGCGGCCCGCTGTACTGGCGGGTCGGGACCTGCAAGGGCGGGCAAGAGCCCTTCCACTGGTCCGGCGCCCGCGTGTTCCACATCGCGCCCGACGCGACGGTCTGGGACCGGTCCATGCTGGCGGAGCCCGACTTCGCCTCCCGCCCGCACCCGCGGATTCTGCTGGGCGGCGACAACCGCTCGAAGATCCTCCGGCTCGCGCAGACTGACGCCGACGCCAAGGCCATCCTGGCGGCCATCCGCGACCGGGCGAAGCAGGCGATGGCGAGCGACTGGTGGCGGGACTTTCCCGCCACCGACACCAAGCCCGCCCAGGCCTCCTTCCTGTCGATCGCACACGACCTGTGCCACGTCGCCTTCCTGCTCCGGCTGACGGGCGAGAAGCAGTATGCCGGCGTGATCGAGCGCGCGGCCGTGCTGGCGGGCTACCCCAAGGGAGGCCGATCGTCGCCCGAGCCGATGGGCGAGAGCAACGAGGACTCCACCCAGATCACCGAGCTGCTGGCCCTGTTGTACGACTGGCTGCGGCCGGACCTTTCGGCCGAGCAACGGAAGGCCTTCGTCGGCTCGCTGGATTGGCGGACGGACCACTTCGTCAACAACTTCGCGTGGAAGTCCACCCGCGCCGGCAAGCAGGCGGTGCCGAAGGCGGGGTCGCTGTCCACCTGGTGCGGGTCGCATCACTTCGAGGGGTTCTGGGACACGTTCCCCGCCGCCATCGCCTGCTACGAGGAAAGCCCCGCCGCCCGGGAGTGCTTCGACCTGGGCGTCAACTGGCTGGCGGGCGTCTCGTGCGGGCACGGGTTCGACGAGGGCTGGAGCGCGGGCCCGGGCTACGGCAACAGCAAGTTCCGCTGGCTGATGCACTCATCGATGTACCTCGACAGCGTCTTCCCCGAGTACAAGCTCGGCACGCTGCCGTGGTATCAGCGGGTGGGCGAGTGGTTCGCCCGGATGACCCCCGTCGGCCTGAAGCACGCCCCCTTCGGCCACGGGAGCAACCGCGCCGCCTACTACACCGCCGGCCGGTCGGACACGTTCCGTTCGCTGGCGTACCTGACGGGCAGCGGCCTGTTCCTGCGGAACTGGCGCGAAACCAGCGGCGGCGACGTGACGGGGGCGTCCCGGCTGTGGATCCAACTGGCCCTGCCCCTGCTGCACCCCAAGCCCGCCGAGCGGCTCGAAGAGGACCCGGTGGGCCTGTTCCCCCTGGCGGGGTGGGTCATGGCCGGCACCCAGCCGCCGTCCTCGCCCGCCGCCTATCGGGAGTCGGTGGGGATGATCTTCAAGTCCAGCCCGGCCGGGGCGTACAACCACGGATTCTGCGCGGAGAACTCCTTCCACATCTACGGCTACGGACAGGACCTGTCGCACGCGGCCGGGGCGTCCATCCCCGAGCCGTATTCCACCCACTCGATGAGCCACAACACGGTGCTGATCGACGGCATTGGGCAGGTGCAGAAGCAATGGGAGGACCGGCCGCGCCTGGCGTTCCTGCGGGCGTTCCAGCGCGGCGAAGGCTACGTCTACTGGGCCGGCGACGCCACCGGGGCGTACCCGGCCACCCCCTCCTGCCCCCGCGGCTACTGGGGGCGGTTCGACGACATCTACAACCAGCGCGACGCCGGACACCTGCGGCGGTTCATCCGTCACGTGGTATTCCTGCGGGGCAAGTACTTCGTGATCTTCGACGACCTCTCGGCCGCCAAGCCGGCAACGTTCTCGTGGCTGTACCACATCCTGCCCGCCGACCCGATCGCCATCGACACGGACACCGCCACCATCGACTACCGCGTCGGCGACGTGCCGGTCCGGATCGTCCACGTCGGCGGCCGCGACCAGCTCGACATCCTGGACCTGACCGGCGACGAAGGCTTCCGCAACCCCATGACCGGCGAGGATTACCGTGTCAATGCGGGCAGGGCCCGCGGCCAGAAGCGTCCGGCCGACCTGGTGGCGGGGCACAACCTGTGGGTGTCCAACAAGGCCAGGGCGGAGGATTTTCACTTCCTGGCCGTGATCGCCCCCGCTAGACCCGGCGCCAAGCCCCCCGCCATCGAGCGGATCGACGACCGCACCGTCCGCGTCGGCGACGACGTGATCAGCTTCGACCCCGGGACCGCCCACCGCGCCAACCTGGTGATCGACGTCCCCGCCCTGCGTGCGACGCCGCCAAAGCCCAAGTGGTACGTCCCGCCTCAACCGGTGGCGAAGGAACCGTAACGACCCCCTGACGAGGAACCCTCCATGCCCAAGCTCTCTTTCAAACCCCTGGCCGACTCCGACGTGTGGACGATCGGCAACCGGGACGCGTCGATCAGCATCGAGAAGAACACCGGCTGGATCCGGTCGATGGTCTTCAAGCGGAAGAAGGTGGACCTGTTCGACCAGACCCGGCTGGGGATACCCGGCTACATCGGCGGGGTCCGCATCTTCGACGAGCTCGACCGGACGTGGTACTCGGACATGTCGGGGCAGTTCCGCCTGACGGCGGCATCCAAGCGCGGCAATCGAGTGACGTTCACCAAGCGTTTCGAGGGCGCGCCCTTCGAGGTCAAGGTCACGCTGGAGATGGAATCGGACGCCCTCCGCTGGCGCGTCGAGGCCGCCAAGGTCCGCCCGAACGTCCCCGACCGATCGCTGCGGGTGTTCTTCCAGTTGCCGCTGATCGCCGGCTGGCACTGCTGGGCGCCGTGCAAGGGCGGCGAGGAGTTCACCTTCGACGGCATGACCGGCTTCGATTTCATGTACCTGCAAACCTCCTGGGTCAGCGACAACGACATCATCCTGCCGATGGTCAGCCATTACTCCAAGGCCCTGGACGTGGGCTTCTCGCTGATGGAGCCGATCGACGCGAAGGTCCCGGCCGCACGGTTCCAGTTCGCCAATGGCGAGCGGTGCTTCAACTGGGGCGGGGGCGGCGGCGGGTTCGAGCGGGCGGCGGAGGACGTGCCCTACCTGGAGGCCGTGAATTACTGCATCGGCCTGGTCGGCAAGCGGAAGATGGCCACCGAGGTCATGCTGATGTTCCACGAGGGCTGCTGGCGTCCGGGGCTGGGCAAGGTGTTCCGGCGGTGGAAGGAGTACTTCACCCCGCCCAACCCGAAGATGTACGACTACGAGGGCGTGTTCACGTGCAACTCGCTGGAGCTGGACTTCGACGCCGCCGCCAAGGCCCACCTGAAGACCTTCGAGGTTCACGACCACTTCGAGCATTACTCGATCTACTGCAACGACAAGCCCAAGTGGATGAAGAACAGCATCAAGGAGTCTCTGTGGGCGGCCTTCGGGGGCAGCCGGCGCGGGTTGGAGGCCACCGGCAAGAACGCCTGGGAGATCCTGGAGTGGATTGACTGTCACAGTGACCGGGAAATCGCGGCCGTGGTGGCGGCGCGGTACCGATCGGACCGGATGGGCGGGCTGCCGGAGAACGTCGATGAATGGACGGACGAGCAGGTGGACGAGTTTCTCTACCGCACGCCCGACCGGATCCGCAAGCGGCTGCGGGCCGCGCGGGCCAAGGGCATCGCCCCGTTCTGGTACTTCAACTACACCGACGGCTTCCGGCCGGCGACGGAGCGGCGCTGGCCGGACGCGATCAGCCGATACGAGGACGGCTCCTACGTCCCCAGCGGCTGGCAGATGTGCCACAACCTCAACGCCGACCCGAAGTACTCGTTCGGCAAGTACCTGATCGAATGCGCGAAGCGGATCGTGGAAGAGTACCCGCAGATCCGGGGGTTCTTCCTGGACTGCTTCCGCCACTACGAGATGGAGTTCGGCCACGACGACGGCGTGACGGTGGTCCACCACAAGCCCGCCTACTCGATCAACTTCAGCTACGACGCGATCGAGGGGATCGTCAAGAAGATCCTCCACGCCCACGGCATGTGCACCTTCGCGAACAAGCCGCAGACGATCCGGACGATGCGGTGGGTGGACGGGATGATGCTGGAGGGCAACGGCGACCAGTACGAGGAGAAGTACTTCTGGTCGGCGATCGCCAAGCCCATCATCTTCCTGTGGACCACCAACGCCGCCAGCGTGGACGAGAACTACCGCCGGGCGGTGCTGCACGGGTGCTTCCCCAAGCTGGCCGCGCGGACGCCGGAGGAGATCCGGCACCTCGACCGGTACATGCCGCTGTTCGAGCAGTTCCGCCGGCGCGTGTTCTGCTTCGACCCCGACCCCATCCGCGTGCCGCGGGGCTCGCGGGCCAAGCTGTACACCGTCGGGAAGGACTACGTCGCGGGCGTCGTCAACCTGGACATCGAGCAGGGAGACCAGGTCAAGTGGCGCGGCACGCCGACGGCCATCTTCCGCGTCCAGAGGGGCCCGGACGTCGGCAAGGTCGGCGTGATGCTCCCGGGCGAGAGGAAGTGGCGGTTCGTCAAGTTCCGATTCGACGGGACCTTCCTGTTCGTCCCCCTCCCCGGCTACACCAACTGCGCGGCCGTCAGGCTGTTCGTGACCAAGCGCGGCGGCAAGAAGATCGCCAACCGCCCCTTCCCGGCCGTGATCGATTTCTGCGGCGATCCGCAGTCGTCCTTCGTGAGCCTCAGGTCGCTATAGAAGAAGCAACAACTGGGCCGCAGAGGCTCAGAGGACACAGAGAGCAAACAGGATCAGAAGGAGCAACGACGAAGCAGATACAGACCAAGTGCTGCTGCCTCGCCGTTCGCTGCCTTGTTGTTTTGCTGCTTCCTATTCTGTCAGCTCTCTGTGCCCTCTGTGCCTCTGTGGCCCAGTTGTTTCTTGCGCTGCTTCTTCTACCCTTTGTGCTCTTCGTGCCCTTTGTGGTTCAATCCGTTTCTATCCCTCCTCGACGCCGCACTCCAACCCTTCGATCTGGTACTCGCCCTCGATCCCTTCGATCTTGATCGTGCCGGTCTGGCCGATGGTCTTGCCGAGGAACTCCAGGGCCAGGGTGGTCTGGTAGCTGTAGACGCGGTTGGCCAGGTCGGTGTCCCAGGGGCCGAGGATGGTGACGGTCAGCTCCCTGCCGTCGCTTAGGCGGCGGAGGCGGAGACGCGAGCCGATGCCGGCCGTTTCCTGCGGGACGTCCTCGGGGACGATGATACGACCTCGGCTGAGCTCGTCGGTAAGCTTGGCGGCGCGGGCCTGGAGGAAGTTCCGCTCCTCGCAGGCGAACTTGTACTCGCTGTTCTCGCGGAGGTCGCCGTGGGCGAGGGCCTCGCCGACGGCCTTCTCGTTGATGGGCATCTTGACCTCGACGATGTCGCGAAGGGTCTCCTCCCGCTTCCGCCGGGCGTCGGGGGTGGTCCAGATGGTCGACTCGTCCAGCCAGGCCGCCACGGCGGCCTTGTGGAACAGGCTTCCGAAGGCTTCGCGGAGGATGCGGGCCATGTCCTCACGGACCGCCTGGGCCAGGCCGCTGAGCCGGTTGATGCGGGTGCGGAACGTGGCGGCGACGGCTTCGTCCATCTCGGCGATCGCGCGGCGGTATCCCTGGTAGTCGCGGGCGGACAGGGCGCCGCGGATCCGCTGGCGGGCGTCGCGCCGCCAGTCGGACTCCAACTGCGCGTCGTGGTCGATCCGCTGGAGGGCGTCCAGGACCTTGCTGAGCAGCTCGACGTTTCCCGGGACGTTTGGCGGGGGCTCGGCGGGGCCCGACCACATCCACAGCACCCGCTCCAGGCCCGCGACGGGGTCGGCCAGGGCCTCGGCCGCCGCGTCGGCGACGCGCTGCCCGTCGCCGGCGGCGAGGAGGCGCCGGACGACCTCGTCGATCATGGCGGCCGGGGCGAGTCTCAGGAGGGCTTCGAGTTGCTCGCGTCCGTCGTCGCGGGCGGCCAGGGCGTCCAGCGCCGCCGGCCACAGGTCCGGTCGGGTCAGCGCGGCCACGACCTCGGCGGGGCGGTCTGCGGCCGCGAGGATCTGCTCGGGGCGCGGGTAGTCGGCTTCGGGCGGCGCCACGCCCATCGCGACGGCGGCGGCGATCGAGGCCGAGGCCACCAGGGCGATCTCGACCCGCCCGCCCAGCGGCGCCCGGGCTTGCCCGGCGAGCGATTCCACGATCGTCGCCGCAAAGGCCTGGTCCACCGGGCACTTGCGCTGCCGGGCCTGGCGGACGTACTGCTCCAGCACCGCCAGCAGCTCCGTCGGACCCCGGGCGGCGGCCAGGGCGGGCGCCATCTCCCGCTCCAGGGTCAGCCCTTCCCGGTGGTACGACACCGTCACCGGGCTCTTGCCTCCCACGACGAGCTGGGGGCATCTCTTGGCGGCCGATCGCGCGCGGGTCCACCACCGGCTCCACCCGTCGGCGGGCAGGTAGCGGTCGACCAGCTCCTTGCGGATGCGGTCGGCGTCGGTGTGGCCGCCGTGGGCCTGGCACAGGCCGACCAGCACCGCGGCCGGGTCGTCGTCCAGCATCCCGCCCAGCTCGTCGGCGCGGAAGTGCCGCAGGACGCGGAAGTCGGTCTCCTCGGTGAGGACGAAATCGTCCGCCAGCGGCAGCGGTTCGAGCTGGTGCGTCCTGCCCGCCCCGTCGGTCAGCTCGAACCGCCCCGCCTGCGGGTCGAACCGCTCGACGCGGAGGACGCGGTCCTCGAACCGCCCGGTGACGTAGCGCCCGGACACAGCGGCCAGGCAGGTGTCCAGCGCTCGCAGGGCACGCCGAGGGCTCTGCTCGCCGGCCAGGCCTGATTTCGCCAGCAGGGCCTCGACGTGCTCGTGGTCGGCGTAGGCGCGGCGGTAGGCCTGCTCCGCCTCGGCGCGGATGTCGGCGCTGCCGGAAAGGGCCGGCAGGATCGCGTGGACGGCCTCGAGGGCGTCGGCGGGCGGGGCCTGCTCGGCCTGCTCGGCCAGGAAGGTCCAGCCGAGCATCTCGGCCAAGTCCGCCCGGCCCGCGTCGGCGACGGCGCGGAGCGTCTCGGCCAGATCGGCTGGGGACGCTCCCGCGCGGGCGGTGCGGGCCCAGACCCGCTCCAACTCGTCCCACTGCTGATCGGCGATCAGCGCGATGATCTCTTCCACGGACATACCCAGCCTCCATCCAGGACCCGACAGCATCGCATGTTTGCCCCGCCAAGTCGAGCCCCGGGGGGGCAAGCCCGGGGGGAAGCCCGCGAGGAAAGCCGGCGGGTCGAATGGTCTTGGAACGCTTCAGGAGGGTTCATACAATGTCGATATACGAGATGGACGAGCCGCCGACGAAGGGCACCGCCGCAACCGGAAGCGCAGTGCCTTTCGTCGCCTGCTCGTCGAACCCACGAGGTTGCATGTGAGCGACGACGTTCTTGCCAGGTGCCAGGAGATCATCGGCTACCGGTTTTCAGACCCCCTCCTTCTACGGCAGGCGTTGACGCACGCCTCCGCGGCCCCCACCCGCAGCGAAAGCAACGAGCGGCTGGAGTTTCTCGGCGACGCGGTGCTGGGGCTGGTGGTCTGCCAGTACATCTTCGACCGGGACGGCGAGCTGCCGGAGGGGGAGATGACCAAGATCAAGTCCTCGGTGGTGTCGCGCCGGACGTGCGCCCGGTTTTCCAACAACCTGGGCCTGACGGAGCTGATGTCGCTTGGCAAGGGCATCGGGACGGCGCGGACGCTGCCGCCGAGCATCCCGGCGGCGGTGTACGAGGCGGTGATCGGAGCGATCTTCCTGGACGGGGGCTTCGAGGAGGCGCGGCGGTTCATCCTCAGCCACATCGCCGAGGAGGTGGACGACGCCGTACGGAGCCGGCACCAGAAGAACTACAAGTCCCTGCTCCAGCAGCACGCCCAGCGGGAGTGGGACCAGACGCCCCAGTACGACCTGCTGGACGAGAAAGGACCGGAGCATTTCAAGTGCTTCGAGGTGGCCGTGCGGGTCAACGGCAGGCAGTACACCAGCGCCTGGGGCCCCAGCAAGAAGGAGGCGGAGCAGAAGGCGGCGTTGGCGGCGCTGGTGGAGTTGGGCCTGATCGGGCCCGAGCAGGGAGCCGAATGAGATTCTGCGCGATTTCAACGCAATTCCTTCTTGCGATTCGCCGATAGCACCGGTAGGTAGTAGAGCTAGACGAAGGAAGTCTGTTGCGGGAGTTTACGTTGGCTTCTACAACGCGATCAGGGACGATCATCACGCTGGGTGTGCTCGTCGCATCGATGAGCATTGGGGCTTACGTGTTGATTGTCATGGAGACGGACCCGGCCTCTCCCATCGGCCCGGCGCCCTTGTGGGCGGGCACTTCCGACCGGGCGGACCCCGTGTTCGGGGTGATCCACCACACGAACGTCTCCGTCCAGCCGATCAAGTGGACGAACATCGTGATCCACGATGGGGCGTGCGGGCGGGGCAGGACGGTCCGCGGGTGCCACTTCGTCATTGGGGCGGGCCGGGCGCGCGCCGACGGCGAGATCCTTCCGACCGCGCTGTGGGACCGGCAGCGGGACGGGGACCACGTGCAGGTTCCCGGGTTCGACTTCAACGCCAACAGCATCGGCATCTGCCTGCTGGATGCGCCCGGGCGGTCCGCCCCAACGGCGCGGCAGGAGGCGATGCTGGTGAGGCTCGTGCGGGCGCTGCAAGTGAGCTTGGCGATCCCGCGCGACCACGTGTACCTGCACCGCGAGCTGGACGACGGCGACTGCCCCGGCTCCGGCCTCGACGCCGACGCCCTCCGCGCCAAGCTGGTCCCCCCGCTGTAATGACCGAACGGAGGCCCGCGCAAACCGTGGGGCCGATTGCACCGGATGTCTTTCCCCCGCCGGAGGGATTCGTTTATACTGTACGCATAATCCGGTGTCGGCGCCGGCCGATGACATCATACGAAAATCATCCTCGTCATAGCCCGCCGTGCAGGCCCCGCAGTAAGTGCTGATGAATCGTCCACCCAACCGACTCCAGGTGCCCGGCTACCAGGTGATGGAATACCTGGGCAAGGGCGCGCGCAGCACGATCTGGCGCATCCGCGACCGCGGGGGCAATCATACGTACGCCCTGAAACGGGTCACAAAGCAGCCCGGGGACGACGACCGGTACTTCCAGCAGGCGATCAACGAGTTCGAGATCGCCCGGCGCTTCGACCACCCCGCCGTCCGTCAGTGCTACCGCCTGCGGCGCGTCCGCCGGATGCTGAAAGTGGCCGAGCTGCATTTGTTCATGGAGCTGTGCGAGGGGCAGAGCTGCCAAGGGAGCCGGCCGGAGGAAGTGGCCGAGGTGATGCGGGTTTTCCAACAGGTGGCCGAGGCCGTCCATCACATGCACGTCCGCGGGTACCTGCACGCGGACATCAAGCCCAACAACGTCATCGTCGCGGCCGACGGGACCGTGAAGCTGGTGGATTTCGGGCAGAGCTGCCCCATCGGCACGATCAAGGAGCGCATCCAGGGCACGCCCGACTTCATCGCCCCCGAGCAGGTCTTCTGCCGCCCGCTGGACGCGCGAACCGACGTGTTCAACTTCGGCGCCGCCCTGTACTGGACCCTCACGGGCCGGGCCATCCCCACCGTCCTGCCCAAGAGCAATGCCGGCGTCCAGCTCCGCGAGGAGATGCGCCTCGTGCCCCCCGAACGGCACAACCCCGAGGTGCCCCCGCCCCTGAGCCGGCTGGTCGCCGACTGCATCGAGACCGACCCCAAGCGGCGTCCCGGATCGATGAAGGAGGTCGCCGGGCGGCTGGACCTGATCGCCCACAGCATGTCCCGCAACGGCAAGGGCGGCGCCGCGCCCGACGCCCAGCCCGCCGCCGGGCCATCCGAGCCGGCGCCGGAGTAGGCCCGTGGCACACCCGATCGCCGAGAGCTTCCGCCGCGCCGCCGAACTGGTCGCCGCCAACCCCCTCCGCCAGGGGAATCTGCTCCACCTGGACGGAGAGGACGACGTCGTCTTCGCCGGGGACATCCACGGGCACCGACAGAACCTCGCCCGGATCATCGCCTATGCGGACGTGGCGGCCCGGCCCAAGCGCCGGCTGGTCCTCCAGGAGATCATCCACGGCGGGCCGACCACGCCCGAAGGCGCCGACCGCAGCTTCGAGGTCCTCCTGCGGGCGATCCGACTCAAGATCGCCCACCCGGACCGCGTCTGCTTCCTGATGGGAAACCACGACGTCGCCCAGTTCACCGGCAACGAGATCACCAAGAGCGGCATGGGCGTCTGCAAGGCCTTCGACATGGGCCTGGAGCTTTCCTTCGGCCCTTCGGCCGAGGAGGTCCGAGACGCCGTCTACGCCTTCCTGGCGGCGATGCCCCTGGCGGCGGTATGCCCCAACGGCATGCTGCTCAGCCACTCCATGCCCACGCCCGACCGGATGAAGGTGATGGACTGGGACGTCTTCGGCCGCCCATACGCGCCCAAGGACTTCTGCCGCGGCGGCGGGGTGTACGAGTGGACCTGGGGCCGGAACCACTCCGCCGAGCAGCTCCATGCCATCGGCGAACGGCTTGGCGTCCGACAGTTCCTCATCGGCCACCAGCCCGTCCGCGAAGGCTTCGAGATCCAGCATGGGCGGGCCGTGATCCTCTCCAGCGACAGCCCCCACGGCGCGATCATGGCATTCAACGCCGGCACGCACACGCCGGACGACGAACTGCCGGCCCTGATCAGACCCATCGCGGCGCTGGGGTGAGGACCGGGATGCAGGATTGCGGATTGCGGATTTCGGATTGCGGATTGAAAAGAAGAAGAAACGGA
>DASRZG010000279.1:0-6944 GCA_035686585.1 Phycisphaerae bacterium | reverse complement strand
GGTTACGCGGACAACGCGTAACCATGGCACCCGACCCCGGAAACGGGTGCCACGGTCAGGCGTCGTTCGCCTGACCATGCCAACGCCAACCGCGGGGGGAACGTCCCCAAACCCACAGCCGGCATGGTTACGCGGACAACGCGTAACCATGCCACCCGACCCCGGAAACGGGTGCCATGGTCAGGCGTCGTTCGCCTGACCATGCCAACGCCAACCGCGCGGAAGCGGGGGCAACCGGGAGGGGAGTTTGCAAAAGGTCAGGCCGGCGGGCGGTTGACTTTGGCGGGCGGGCCAACGACGCTATCGGCCATGGCGCCGAGCGCGACAAAGCGGCTGGCGGTGAAGGTGATCCGGCAACTCCACGCCCAGGGGCACCAGGCCCTGCTGGCGGGCGGGTGCGTGCGGGACATGCTGATGGGCCGGCGGCCCGCCGATTACGACGTGGCCACCAGCGCCACGCCGGATGAGGTCAAGGCCCTGTTCCGCCGCGTGCTGATGGTGGGGGCGAAGTTCGGCGTGGCGATCGTGCTGGAAGGGCGCCACCAGGTGGAGGTGGCGACGTTCCGCAGCGACGTGTCGTACACGGACGGGCGGAGGCCCGACCGGGTGCGGTTCGCCGACGCCCGCGCCGACGCGCTGCGGCGGGACTTCACCGTCAACGGGATGTTCCAGGACCCCTTGACCGGCGAGGTGATCGACTATGTCGGGGGGCGAGACGACCTGGCCGCCGGGCTGATCCGGGCGATCGGCGAGGCGGACGAGCGGTTCGGGGAAGACTACCTGCGGATGCTGCGGGCGGTTCGGTTCGCCTGCCGGCTGGGGTTCCGCCTGGAGCGGTCGACGGCGGACGCCATCGGCCGGCACGCCGGGCGGATCACCGCTATCAGCGGCGAGCGGATCCGCGACGAGATGCTCAAGATGCTGGGCCACCCCTCGGCCGATCGGGCGGCGGGCATGCTGCACGAGCTGGGCCTGCTGGCGGCGATCGTGCCCGAGCTGTACGCGGCGGCGGACCTCTGGCCGGCGGCCAAGCGCCGGATCGGCGAGGTGGCGGGCCGGGCGGACGCGATCCTGTCGGCGGGCGCCCTGCTGTGCGAGCTGGAGCCGGGGCCGATCCGCCAGATCATCCGCCGCTGGGGCGGATCGAACGCCGAGCGCGACTCGCTGATGTGGCTGGCGCGAAACGTCCGCCGGTGGCGCGAGCTGTCCGAGGGGCCCCTGGCCCAGCTCAAGACCGCGCTGGCCCATCCGGACTTCGAGCGGCTGGCGATGCTGTCGCGACTGGAAGAAAGGGCCGTCACCGGCTCGGTGCATTGCTGGCGGACCATCCGGGCCCGCGCCGGGCGGATCGAGCCGGGGCAGGTCGCCCCCGCCCCGTTCGTGACCGGCGACGACCTGATCGCAATGGGCCTCGCACCCGGCCCGGCGATGGGGCAGATCCTCAACCGCCTGTACGAGGCGCAACTGAACGAGACGCTCCCGACCCGCGCCGACGCCCTGCGGATGGCGCGGGAGCTAGTCGACCAGACCGCCGAATCCTGACGCCGGTGAGAGGGATGCAGGAGAAGGAGGAGAAGAAGAAGAGGAAGAAGAAAAAGCTATAGCAGGGATGCAGGGGATGCAGGGGATGAGGCGAATAGAGGAGGAAGAAGAAGAAAGAAACAGCAAGGGATGCAGGGGATGAGGGGACTGTCAGCAACAACAACGCAATCCGTGTAATCCGCCGTAATTCGTGTAATCCGTGTTCCCCGGGTCCCCGCGCGGAGGGCTTCCGGATTGGCGGGCGGCGCGATCCGTCAGTCCTGGAACTTCCGGATCACCAGCACCACGTTGTGCCCGCCGAACCCGAAGGAGTTGCTCATGGCGTAGGTGATGTCGAGGGGGCGTTTTTCCTTGGGGCAGTAGTCCAGGTCGCAGCCCTCGTCGGGGCTGTCGAGGTTGAGCGTGGGGGCGACCATGCTGTCCTGGATCATCTTGACGGTGGCGATCAGCTCCACCCCGCCGCTGGCCCCGAGCAGGTGCCCGACGGCGCTCTTGGTGGACGAGAGCACCAGCCCGTTGCGGGCGCGGGCGCCGAAGACGGCCTTGACGGCCTTGGTCTCGGCGATGTCGTTCAGCTCGGTGCTGGTGCCGTGGGCGTTGATGTACTGGACGTCCGCGGGGCCGATTCCGGCGTCGTCCAGCGCCTGGCGGATCGCGTCGGCGGCGCCGATGCCGGAGGGGTCCGGCGCGGTGATATGGCTGCCGTCGCAGGTCGAGCCGTAGCCCGCCATCTCGGCCAGGATCCTCGCCCCGCGCGACCGGGCGTGCTCGAGCTCTTCGAGCACCAGCACGCCGGCGCCCTCGGACAGGACGAACCCGTCGCGGTCCTTGTCGAACGGGCGGGAGGCCCCGGCGGGGTCGTCGTTGCGGGTGGACAGCGCCCGCAGGGCGCAGAAGCTCGCCAGGCCGATCTGAGTCAGGGCGGCCTCCGACCCGCCGGTCAGCATGACGTTCGCTTGGCCGGACTGGATCAGCCGGTACGCGTCGCCGATGGCGTTGCCCGCCGACGCGCAGGCGGTGGCGACGGAGCTGTTGTGCCCCCGCAGCCCCCACAGGATGGCGACGTTGCCGCTGGCGGCGTTGCCCATCAGCCGGGGGACCGTGAACGGGCTCACCCGGCTGGGGCCCTTGGCCAGCAGCCTCAGGTGCTGGGTCTCCAGGGTCTCCAGCCCGCCGATGCCGCTGCCGATCAGCACGCCGCAGCGGGCCTTGTTCTCTTTCTCGAAGTCCAGGCCCGCGTCGGCGACCGCCTGGACGGACGAGTGGATCGCGAACTGGGCGAACCGGTCGAACCGCTTCAATTCGCGGACGCCGACAATGCCGCCGACGCCCGCCCAGTCTTTGACCTCCCCGCCGATGTGCGAGGCGAACGGGGTGGCGTCGAAGTGCGAGATCATCCCGATCCCGCTGTCCCCGTTCGACAGCCGGCGCCAGAACGTCTCCACGTCATGGGCGAGCGGGTTGACCGTGCCCATGCCGGTGATCACTACCCGGCGTGTCGTCATGTTCCTGTCACCGTCTCGCTCCGGGCGCCCAAGGCCGCCCCCGCCGCGCGAACGCCATCCCGGCGCGCAAAGAGACCCGACCGCCCCTCGCCGCGGACGCCGCCGCTAGCTCTTCTTGGCGTGCTCGTTGATGTAGTCGATCGCCTGTCCAACGGTCTGAATCTTCTCGGCCTCTTCGTCCGGGATGCTCATCTCGAACTCATCCTCGAACTCCATGACCAACTCGACCGTGTCCAGCGAATCGGCGTTCAGGTCGTTGACGAATGATGTTTCGCGCGTGACTTCACTCTTGTCCACGCCCATCTGCTCGGCAACGATCTCAATGACCTTATCTTCGATTTCGTCTGCCACTGACTCTCCTCCCTGCCGACATCCAGGAATTCGGTTTCTTTCTCCGGCCTGCCGAAGCGGCCGTTGCGGCCCGACCGGCCGCGGTACTATATCCTCGGGGATCGGGCCATGCAACTGACCCGAACCCGCACCACGCCAAAAACTACATGTGCATCCCGCCGTCCACGCTGATCACCTGCCCGGTGATGTACGCCGCCGCGTCCGACGCCAGGAACGCCACCGCCGCCGCCACGTCCGCCGGCTGGCCCATCCGCTTCAGCGGAATCAGGCTCAGGGCGATGTCCTTGGCCTGCTGGGGCAGGGCCTCGGTCATCTCCGTGGCGATGAAGCCCGGGGCGATGGCGTTGGCCCGCACGTTCTTGCCGGCCAGCTCCTTGGCGGTGGTCTTGGTCAGGCCGATCATCCCGGCCTTCGAGGCCGAGTAGTTCGCCTGCCCGCGGTTGCCTTCCAACCCCGAAAAGCTCGCCATGTTGATGATCACCCCGTCGCGGCGCCGGATCATGTGCCGGGCCACCGCCCGGGTGCCGATGAACGCGCTGGTCAGGTTCACCTTCAGCACGAGCTGCCAGTCCTCGTCGCTCATCCGCATCAGCAGCCCGTCGCGGGTGATGCCGGCGTTGTTGACCAGCACGTCGATCCGAT
The DNA here is from genome assembly GCA_035686585.1 of Phycisphaerae bacterium. Classification (GTDB taxonomy): domain Bacteria; phylum Planctomycetota; class Phycisphaerae; order SM23-33; family SM23-33; genus DASRZG01. Next base: position 2,904 of record DASRZG010000279.1, on the reverse strand, counting down.
CGTACTTCTCCTGGACGGCGTCGATCACCGCCGTGAAGCCCTCGCTGTCGGTCACGTCCTGGCAGCGGGTGTCCAGCTTCCCCGCCAGCTCGCCCAGGCGATCGGCCATGCCGCCCAGCAGGTCCTGGCGGATGTCCACCGCCACCACGGTCATGCCCATGCCCAGAAGCTGCCGGGCGATCTCCAGGCCGATGCCCCGGCTGGCGCCGGTGACGATCGCCACTTTGTCCTGTTCCGCCATCGCGTTCCGCGTCCTTTCGTCCTCCGGGGGACCGGGGGGCTCATCGGGCGGCTTCGCCGACGAGCTTGGCCACCGCGTCCGCGGAGTTCACGCAGCGACAGGCCGCCCCCCGCTCGATCCGCCACAGCAGCCCGGTCAGCACCTTGCCTGGACCGACTTCGTAAAAGGAATCGACGCCGTTGTCCAGCATGTATCGGACGGATTCGTTCCACCGCACCGGCGAGGTCACCTGCTCCACCAGGCGCCGCTTGATCCGGTCGGCCCCCTCGTGGGGCCGCGCGTCCACGTTGGCGACCACCGGCCGGCGGGGCGGGCGGAACTCGACCGGCTCGATCGCCTCGGCCAGCTTCGCCGCCGCCGTCGCCATCATCGGGCTGTGGAACGCCCCCGCCACCTGAAGCCGGACCGCCCCGCGGGCGCCGAAATCCCCCGCCATCGCCTCGGCCCGCTCGCAAGCGGCCAGCTCCCCGGAGATCACGATCTGCCCCGGCGAGTTGAAGTTCGCCGGCACCAGCACCCCCCCGTCGCCGGCGGCGGCGCACAGCGCGGCGACCTGGTCCTCTTCCAGCCCCAGGATGCTGACCATGCCGCCGGGGGCGGCCTCGGCCGCTTCCTGCATGAACCGCCCCCGCTGGGCGACCAGCTCCAGCGCCGGCGCGAAGTCGATCGCGTCGGCGGCGTACAGGGCGGTGTACTCGCCCAGGCTCAGCCCCGCCATCATGGCCGCCTCCGGCAGGCCGTCTCCGAGGGCCTCGTGCATGGCCGCCAGCGTCGCGGCCGAGGACACGAAAATGGCGGGCTGGCAGACGTCCGTGGCGTTGAGGCGTTCGGCGGGCCCTTCGAAGCACACCCGGCTCAGCGGGAAGCCCAACTGCTCGTCGGCGAGCCGGAAGACCGCCCGGGCCGCCGGGGAGGCCTCGGCCACCTCCGCCAACATGCCCACCTGTTGGGCGCCTTGTCCGGGGAACAGCAGCGCTGCCGTCATGAAGGTCCTTCGCCTTTCAGAGTCGGATGACCGCGCCGGCCCAAGTCAGCCCGGCGCCGAACGCCGCCAGCAGCACGGTCGAGCCCGCCCCCACGCGCTGCGTCCGGATCGCCTCGTCCAGGGCGATCGGAATCGACGCCGACGACGTGTTGCCGTAGCGGTCGATGTTGATGTACACCTTGTCCATCGGGAGCCCGTACCGCTCCGCCGCCGATTCCAGGATGCGGATGTTCACCTGGTGGGGCACCACCAGGTCCACGTCCGTCGCGGTCAGCCCGCACGCGTCCATGCAGTCGCCCAGCAGCCAGCGCATCTTCTCGACGGCGAACTTGTACACGTCCCGCCCGCGCATCTTGAAGTAATGCTGCCGGTCGGCGACGGTCCGCGCCGAGGCGGGCAGCCTCGATCCGCCGGCGGGGATGTAAATGAAGTCCCACCCGTTCCCGTCGGCGTGCAGGACCGTGTACTGGACGCCCTTGTCCGCCTCGTCGGTCGGCTGGAGCAGCACGGCGCCGGCGCCGTCGCCGAAGAGGATGCAACTGCCGCGGTCCTCGTAGTCGGTGTAGCGCGTGAGGGTCTCGGCCCCGATGATCAGGCAATTGCGGTACTGACCCGCCTCGATGAAGCGGGCGCCGATGGCCAGGGAATAGATGAACCCGCTGCACGCCGCCGCCAGGTCGAACGCGGCCGCGTTGGTCGCGCCCAGGTCGCGCTGGATGTGGCAGGCGCTGGCCGGGCAGAGGGTCTCGGGGGTGATGGTGGCGCAGGCGATCAGGTCGACGTCGGCGGGGTCCACCCCCGCCGTCTCGCACGCCCGCCGGGCGGCCTGGACGGCCATGCTGGCGGTCGATTCCCCGTTGGTGGCGATCCGCCGCTCCTTGATGCCCGTCCGGCGGGTGATCCACTCGTCGGACGTGTCCACCATTCGCTCCAGGTCCTGGTTGGTCAGGACCTTCTGGGGCACGTACGAGCCATGCCCGGCGATGGCCGCTCGGAGCTGCTTACTCATCGGCCGGTCCTTGGCAGATTGCGATCCGCGCGGTGATGCGATCATTGATCTTCAAAGTGGCGAACTCACGGGCGACGCGGACGGCGTTGGTGATGGCGCGGGCGTGGCTGGCCCCATGGCAGATGATGCTGATGCCGTTGACGCCCAGCAGCGGGGCCCCGCCGTATTCGTTGAAGTCGTACTTTTCCTTGATATTGGCCAGTGCGTCGCGGACCTGGGGCCTCTCGGCCAGGCTGCTGGCGCTCAGGTCCGTCAGCAGCGACTTGACCAGACCCTCCGCCAGACCCTCCATCAGCTTCAGGGCGACGTTGCCGACGAACCCCTCCGTCACCACCACGTCGCAGGCGCCGCGGAACAGGTCCTGCCCTTCCACGTTGCCGACGAAGCGGATCGTCGGGTCCGACCGCAGCAGCGCCCGCGTCTCCTTGACCAGGGCGTTGCCCTTCTCGTCCTCCTCCCCGATGCTCAGCAGCCCCACCCGGGCGTCCTTGACCCCGCAGATGCCCCGCGCGTACTCGCTGGCCATGATCGCGTACTGGTACAGGTGCCGCGGGCGGCAGTTCACGTTGGCGCCCACGTCGCACATCGTCACCGGCCCGTGGAATGTCGGCACGACGATGGCGATGCCGGGACGGACCACCCCCGGCAGGCGGCGCAATCGCATCTGGC
>DASRZG010000278.1:0-2277 GCA_035686585.1 Phycisphaerae bacterium | reverse complement strand
CCAACCAGTCCCCGCTGAGGAGGGGGCGGGGTAGCCTGCCCCCGCAGGACGAATGTCCCGCATGTCCGCAAGCCAGGATTCCACCGGGTTCATGGCGGTGTTGTAACGGAATGCCCGGAGGGAGGCAAGGGGGAGGGATTCACCGCGGAGGTCGCGGAGAACGCGGAGAGAGAAACAGCAACACAACAAGAGGCCTTTTCTTCTGAAGACCTCCGCGTCCTCCGCGTCCTCCGCGGTTAGCCCGCCTCTTCTTCCTGCAACCACCGTCTGGCAAGGGGCATTGGAGGTCAACCAAGACGCCCTCCGCTCGGACGCCCCAATGGCACGGCTACCCACAGCGTAGCCGTGGCACCCAGGTTCTTCCCCGCCTCCGCGACTTCTGCGCCCTCCTGCGGCCCCTTCGACGCAGGATGGCCAACCCACCCACCGCCAGCAGGGAGATCGAGGCCGGCTCGGGGACGACGGCTTCGTACTTGGCGATCGCCTCCAGAAAGTAGTAGTCGCCCCAGATCGTGGCGGCGTTATCGACCACACTCTTGCTGAACTGGCCGCTGTTGCCCGTGGCTTTCGAGTAGCTGTGGACGTAAACGCCGTGGGTGAGGATGCCGTTGCCGGCCGAGCTGCCGTCGGGGTTCTGGTTCAGATACCCGGCCTGGTCAATCGGCGTGGACAAGGAGGTGAGGATCACTTCGGCAGCGCCCAGGTAGCGGGCCTTCAGAGCCGGGTCGGTCTCAAGCCGGCTCAGGTCGATGAAGCCGGAGGCCGCGATCGCGGCGGCGGAGGTGTCGCGGTCCAGGTGGCTGGGGACGGTGCTGCCGGCGTTGAAGTCCCAGATGGGGATGCCGTCGGCCGGCAGGGCCGGGTTGTCCAGCCAGTAGTCGGCGGCCGCCTCGGCGTAGCCGCGGAACTCATCGGTCGTGGGCGGGTCGCCGGCCTGCCGGGCGCACAGGGCGACGTCGGCCAGGCCGTGGATCATCCACGCCTGGCCGCGGGCCCAGGTCGTCGAATCGTTGTAGCCCTGATACTGGGTGGTGATGCAACTGCCGGTGGTCGTGTTGATGTATGCCCAGTGATGCGTTCCGCCGTCGGGGCGGCTGAGCAGGTCGTGGGACGTTCGGGCCGCCAGGATGCACTTGTCGTACATGTCGCTGTCATCGGTCTGCGAGGCGGTCCACAGGCCGACCTGCATGAACAGCATCTGGTCCACGTACGTCGCGGCCCAGGTGGGGGCGCGGTAGTGGTCGGGGCGCCAGCCGGTGGCGGTGAACACGCCGCGGCTGCCGGGGTTCTGCCCGTTGGCATCCGGCAGCGGCACGTACGTGGACGTCTGGAGTTGGGCGGCGGCGATGACCACGTTTCGGGCGGCCGGGTCGCCGTTGTAGTCGTACCAGGTCTTGCAGGCGTCCCAGGCCGGGCCCGCGGCGGTCGCGTCGACCTTCACGGACCAGAGTTGGCCGAAGGTGGCGTATTGCGTGTCGCCGGTGAGCTTGGCCAGCAGCCAGAAACTGCCGCCGAACATGCCTGATCCCCAGTCCGCCGGGCTTCGCGTCTCCCAGTCCTGTCCCGGTTCGGCGTAGCAGGGGAAGTCGGTGTCGGTGACGTTGGCGGCGTTGGCGGTGGCGATCAGGCTGCTGCCCGCGAAGGCCACCGCGTCCTGAAGCCGCTGCTGCAACGTGGGGGGCTCCGCCGCCGCCGACGCAACGGGCCAGTGGAATGCGCAGGCGGCCAACAACACGACCACACCCCTCGCGGGCACGTGCAATCCTCCGGAACAGGGCTGTCAATTTCCGGCCGGGGCTCGATCCGGGCTCCGCATCAGTGTACCACAAGACCGGCTTTCGCCCGCCCCGCAAATCCAGGGAAAGGGGACAGGCTTGCTCTGTAGAAAACCCTAATATTTTGTTTGAAAAGGACTTGCGCGATCGGCTTTAGACGGGTAGACGATGGACCATGAGCACAACCAGCAGGAAACCTGGGGAAACCTGGGGACGCTAACCGGGTTTTTCCCCGGGACCCTTGCTCTTCCGCGGCTGGTGGCACTTGGCGGGCGGCTTCGGCCGACCGGCTGCGTCGGCGGCGGGAGAGGGAGTGGCGGACGAGGCAGTCCAGGCGGGCCCGTTTGACGGGCAGGACAGCGGGACGGTTACTGTTTTCCGAGCAATACGCGGCGGCGGGAAGGGCAAATAAATGGTAACCGTCCCGATATGTTGATATGTTCGTCCCGATATGTTCCCGTGGACTGCGGGCAATCTCGGATCCGGAAGGCACTCACGCTAT
>DASRZG010000277.1:0-2157 GCA_035686585.1 Phycisphaerae bacterium | reverse complement strand
GCACTCCACCGCCCCCGGCGGCGGCGATCGAGCCCCGACCCCGGCGACGCTGTCGGCCCGCACCGACCCCGGCGTCGCGATCGGCCGCCGGGGACCGCACCGCCAGCGGCGTCGAGGCCGGATCCGCAACCCCAACCATTTCACCCCGCCCGACCCGAGGCTATCCTATCGGGCGGAACAACTCGGCAGGGGAGCCACCCTGCAACCAGGTCGACCAGGCCGCGCGGCCTCCGTCGACGTGCCCGGACCCGCGGGGGGCAGCGGTCCGGGCGTTCTTACCATTCAACCTTCTGTTTCGAGGACAATGCTGGCGGTTTGCGCGGAGAATCGGCAGGGGGACTGACCGTGTACGCAATCGAAAAACACCCCAGCGGGGACGCCACGGTCACGGTGGGGGACGGGCCGATCGACGACCTGTTGGACGTGATCGACCAACTGAGGACCGACGCCACCGCCGTCAAGGTGGTTGCCGCCGGCCCGGAGTTTGCCCACCGTGCGGAGCTGGTGGACCGGCTGCTCTATGACGTGGGTTTCGACGTGAGGTGAATAGAGCCAGCCCCGCCCGACACACCCCGGGGCGCAAGGGCCCCGCCGCGATCGGCGCGGACGTCCGGCGCCCGGGCGCCCGCCGGCGAGACCGGGGCGTTCGGACCAGCCGCGACCGAAGAAACCCGCCAAACCCCCGGAAACAAGGCCGCCCCGACGCATGAAACCCGAAGTTTGCCCCTCAGACCCCTGGTTCCAGAGGCCAAGAATTCCGCCCCGGCGCGATCCCCAGGGGGCTTGCCCGACCAGCGAGGCCGCGGTACAACGACACCACGATCCTTTGCCGCGCGGGCCCGGGCAGAGTGGTACCTGCCCCGCCCGCCGCGGCGCGTACCACGAAGGAACCTCAACCATGTCCAAGGTCCGAATCTTTCAGGACCCCCACCAGCAAAAGCGGCTCGGGGCCGACAACTGCCCCTGGGGCATCGAGTGGCGGGAGAACGGCCGGCGACGATCCAAGGTGATTGGATCGAAAGACGACGCGGCCGACGCCGCCGCGCTCAAGCAGGCCGAGTTGCTCCAAGGCATCATGGGCCTGGTCCCCAAGAAGCGATGGGCCGAGTTCGTTGACGAATACCTGGCCGACATGGAGGGCCGCGGCAACCGGCCGGGCACCCTGAACCTGGTGGCAACCGTGCTGAAGACGTTTGCCGAAAAGGTCCATCCGCAGTACGTCTCCCAGGTGGACGAACGGATGTTGGACCGGTTTCGCACCGGGCGACTGAAGGACAAGGGCCCCAAGGGGAAGATCAGCCCGGAGACCGTCAAGAAGGAACTACGGCAGCTCCGCGCCGCCCTCGGGGTGGCGAGGCGCTGGAAGTACCTGAAGGACGTGCCGATCCTGCCCCGCGTCGTGGGCGATCAGCGAGAGAAGGTCCATGTGACGGAGCCCCATTTCCTGGCCATGCTGAACCACGTCGACGCGGCCACGCGGCCCGACCTGGCAAAGCACAACCTGGCCGAGGGCGCCACGATCGCCGACTGGTGGCGGGCCCTCCTCATCACGCTCTGGGTCACCGGCGCCCGCATCGAGTCGGTTCTCCGGCTGCGGTGGGAAGACGTGGACTGGGAGACGGGCCGTGTCCTCAGCCGGGCGGCCGACCTGAAGCAACGGAAGGACACCCGGCCGGAGATCCGCGGGGCCCTGGCGTACCTGGTCAAGATCCGGGGCGACGATCCCCGGTTGTTGCCCTGGAACCACGGGCGACGGTCCCTCTACCCGCAGCTCCACGCGATCCAACGCGCGGCCAAGATCGACCTCACTTGTCCGAAGCAAGGGCTTGCCGGTCACGAGTGTACGGCCACCTGCCACGTGTACGGATTCCATGCCCTACGGTACACCCACGCCCGGTTCAACTACGCGAACCCCGAGTTGCAGAACCAGATGGGCCACGCCTACGCCGGGACCACCGAGCACTACCGGCAATGGGCCGAACGCCGGATGAGCGAATATGGGGCATATCTACCCGCGGCCCTGGAAGGCGGGAAGGAAGGGGCCGAAAGCGGGAAAACAGCGGGAGAGGACAGCGGGAAACCGAATCTCCGGGTGGTCCGTGCTTGACGTAAACGCTTACCTGCAAACGAGAAATGCGAGAGCGGGGACTCGAACCC
>DASRZG010000276.1:0-2594 GCA_035686585.1 Phycisphaerae bacterium | reverse complement strand
ATGCCGGCGTCGGTATGGACCACCAGCACATCCCCGTCGGTGGCGATCGCCCTCAGCCATATCCGCAGCAGGCCGCCGAAATCCGTTCTCTGGCGGATATCCGCCCCCCGCCCCATCCGTTCGCTGATGTAGTCCTTCGCCGCTTCGTTGTAGCCGCCGTCGGTGCTGAGCGGCTCGAACTTGATTCGCGGCCCGACGACGTTGTCGATCCATCGGTCGACGATCCCGTGGATAAGTGGGCTTTGCCGATCGGCCCCCCGGCACAGCTCGCGGAGGTCAAAGAGCGTTCGTTCGTCGAGGTGCTTATCCGCCGGTCCGCCGCTGTGTCCATAGTGGCCGCGGTTTCGCCCGCCCCGCGTCACGGCGAACCCGTCGCCCAGGGCCATGGCCAGCCGTGCGGCCTTCCGCCGACGCCCCCAGCCGGGTGCGATCTCTCCGATCGCCCCGTCGAGCATCCACCCGACGAACCCGGGCCTGGCCTTTTTGGCTAATTCGCCGGCGTCGATCACGTGTACCCCCTGCGGTCGGCGTAGACGCGGCCGTGCATCGTCCCGCGCGCGACCTCGCGTCTGAGCCGGTCGCGCATGTCGGAGAGTTCCTGGAGGGACGCCTTGGCGATATTGACGCCGTTAACGGCGTAGCTCTGGACCGCCCCGCCGGCCAGGCGGGTTTCGATGGCCGTCTCGACGGCCGTGAGCAGTTCAGTTGCGGTTGCCATACCCCCATGCTGGCGATGTTGAAAAACGTCAAAACCCCCCGCAATACAGATCTGTACACAAGTTCAGGAGTTTTTTTCCGCCGCCCGGCTACTGGTTTTCTCCTTCAGGGACGCGCGTATAGTAGGTGTATCGGTGGAGGTTCCGCCCCGTGCAGCGGACCTGCCGGACAATAAAGTCCCCTTCTCGCCGGGTGGATTTGGCCTCAAGCACGGCCCTGCAGACCTTGCACAGCGTGTGGCCGTTTACCCAGCCCTTATCTCCGCCGCGTTTTTTGCCGATCAGGCGTTTGATCAGGGCGGTCTTGGTCCCGGCGGTCTCTATGCCGGCGGCCTCGGCCAGTTCCAGCAGTTGCCACTTCCTCAGGTCCTTGACCTGTTTTTCCGTCAGTTCCGCCAGGGGCGGCGTCGCCTTGGGCTTCTTCTGTTCGCTCCTCTTCTCTTCCGCCGGCGTCTGCTCGACCGCCGCGTCTTCCATGACATCCGTCGTTTCTTCGCTATCCATAGCTTTCACGTGTCTCATCTCCTGAATCGTTCCATGCTGGACATTCGCCGCCCCGCCTTACGCGGCGGCTCGGCCGTTTCGGTCAGTCTGTGCACGCCCCGGTGCCTCGCGGCGGCCAGGGCCAGGTAACTGGCGTCCCAGTAGTGGTTGGCGGTGTGCTCCGGTTTGAGTATCCACAGCCGCTCGTCCCTCATCTTGCCGTACCGGTTTCGGCCTCGATGGCTCCGCAGGTACTCGCTGGTCATCTGCTTCAGGAAATCCTCATCGGTCCCCTCCGGCAGGTGCATGTATCCGGCCCCGGCGTTCGGGACGTTCATCAGCCGGGCGAGTTGGCTCTTGAGCAGCAGCGTCGAGCACCGCCAGAGTTCCAGTTGCCCCCGCCTCAGCACCCGCCGCCTTCGGGCGGTGGTGCGTTCTAGCTTGCTGGGTGTCATATAGCCGTCGCGCATGCCGTCCTCGCCGCGTGCCGGGTAGCAGTCCCCGCCCGAGGTAAAGCCCGCGCAAAACTCATACACCTGGTCGGTCCGGTACTGGGCGTCGATGAACGTCAGGCTGATCGGCATCGTTTCCCCCTCGCTCCCGTCGGTCTTGCCCACGATCGGAAAGGTTTGGCCCAGAAACTCCCGCAGCGGCTCGAAGTCCATTTGTCCGGCGGCCCCCTCGCCGAAGCTGGTGGTCTCTATCCGCCGCCGGGCGATCAGCCAGTTCTCATATCCGGCCCCCCAGCCCCATACGGCGGCGTAGAAGCAATCCATCTGCACGTCCACGCCGGCGGTCAGCACACGCACGCCCTCGGGTAAGGTGTTGAAGGCGTACCCGCCGATATGCTTGGCCAGCGCCGTCTGGTCGGTCGTCGCCTCGGTGGGGGTGTAGACCTCGCCCAGTTGGGAGTTGATAAAGTCGATCAGCGGCCCGTAGTCCCCGCCGTGGTATCGCTCGCGGGCCAGGGCCCACTTCTCGGCCAGGGCGTCCATGCTCACAAACCCGGGGTAGAGCATCAGCGCCGAGACGTGGTAGCTGCGTCGCGGGTTGGGCGAGGCCTTTCCCGTCAGCTTGCCCTCGGCGTCGACGCCCTGCCCGGCGGGCGCCCACCGCCCGGCGGACACCGCCTCCCACCGCTCGGCCTCCGTCCAGATCGCCCCGCAGAGGCTGCAGGCGTATCTCGCGTGTCCCCCCGCGGCGTACTCCGCCGGGGTAAGCAGCTTGCCGTCCTTGGTCTTATCCAGTTGGACGTTCGCCCACTTGAGTATGTGGTGCTCGCCGCAGTGGGGGCATTTGGCCCACCACTCGCGCCTGTCGCCGGCCTGGAAGTCGGCGTGAATCCGGCCCCACTGATCCGTGGGCGTCGACAGCTCGAAGGTCTTGGCGAACAGA
>DASRZG010000275.1:0-8870 GCA_035686585.1 Phycisphaerae bacterium | reverse complement strand
CCTACGGTGGGGTTATAATGCCGCCCACCCGGCACGCCCGGCGGGACAGGCCAACGGGCGTGACGGGGAAAGGAGTATCCCGCATGGCCCCTCCGAACATCCTGTTCGTCTTCGCCGACCAGCTTCGCTACGACTCGCTGGCGTGCAGCGGCAACCGCATCGTGCGGACCCCGCGGCTGGACCGCATGGCCGCCGAGGGGGTCGCCTTCGACCAGGCGTTCTCCTCCTGCCCCATCTGCTCGCCCTACCGCGGGCAGATCCTCACGGGCAACTACTCCCACGTCAACGGGGTGAGGTGCAACGAGTATCGCCTGTTCGACGACCAGAGGACGCTGGCGGACCGGCTGAGCGAGCACGGCTATCGCAGCGCCTGGATCGGCAAGTGGCACCTGGGCCGGGGGCCGTATCCGCCCGGGAAGCGACACGGCTTCGACGACCTGCTCGCCCACAACTGCCTGCACCACTACTACAAGGTGTCCTACCATCACAACGAGCGCGGGCCGATCCCCATCCGGGAGTACGCCCCCGAAGGCGAGACCCGGCTGACGCTCCAGTGGATCGCCGACCACCGGCGCGAGCACCCCGACACGCCGTTCTTCGCCGTGCTGAGCTGGGGCCCGCCGCACTGGACGGAGGGCGAAGGCCGGGGATACCGCTGGTACCCGCAGGAGTACTGCCGGTACCGCCCCGAGGACGTGGACGTGCCGGCCAACGTGCCCGAGCCGCTCCGGGCGTTCGCGGCCGGGGAGTTCGCCGACTACTACGGCATGGTCACCAGCCTCGACGCCTGCATGGGCCGGCTGCTGGACGGGCTGGAGGAGATGGGCCTCGGCGACGACACGATCGTGTGCTTCTCCTCCGACCACGGCGACCACATGTACGCCCACGGGTACGGCAAGGACGGCGATCACTGGATGCACTCCTCGCGGCATGCCTCCAAGGCCACGCCGTACGAGGAGTCGATTCGTATCCCGCTGATCGTACGGTACCCGCGGCGGGTCCCGGCCGGGCGGCGGAGCGAGACGATGTTCAACTCGGTGGACGTCCCGTCCACGCTGATGGCCTTGGCGGAGCTGCCCGCGCCGGAGGGCGTGCAGGGCAGGGACCTGAGCCACGCCGCGCTGGGTAGGGCCGGGGAGGAGCCGGACTCGGTGTACCTGCAGATCCTCGGCCCGGGGTGGCCGCACCGGAGGCAGTGGGCGGGGCTGTGGCGCGGGGTCCGGACGCGGGAGTACGTCTACGCCCGGTGGCACGACTTGGACGGCATGCGCGTGCTGTACGATCTGCGGAGCGACCCGCTGGAGAGGAACAACCTCGCCGGGCGACCCGAGCACGCCGGATTGCTCGAGCGGGCCGAGGAGAGGCTCCGGCGATGGATGGCCCAGACGGGCGATCCGTTCGACACAGGCCGGCGGCTGGGCGAGACGCGCATGCTGGACCTGGGCCAGGCGCTGACCAGCCGGAAGGCGCACCAGTGGCTGCCGCCGGAGTACGCCCGTGCGATCGAGCCGAACTACGGGCGGTTCCGCACGGGCGACCGGATCGAGTTCACCTGAGCAGGACCCGGGGCACCACGCGGGGTGCCACGGGCTGCTTGCAGCCCGTGTTCGTTCCGAGCACCGTGCGGGGCGGGCAAATCCCGAGCCGCCGGCGGTGCCTGGGGCGGGATCAGCGGCCCTGTTCCTTCTCCTGGATGCGCAGCTCCTGAACCAGCGCCCACTCCCTGGCGGCAAAGCTCGGGTCGCGCCGGGCCTCGCCGATGACGGCGAGGTTCTCATGGCACTCGATCTCGGTCACGATCTGCCGGTAGAGCGACAAGGCCTCCTCATACCGCCCCATCATGCCCAGCGCCAGGGCCATGTTGGCCCGATACCGCGCGTCGTTGGGATCGACCCCGACGGCGGCCTGGAACTCCAGCAACGCCCGGTCGTGGTCGCTCTTGAGCAGATAGCACATGCCCAGGTTGTTGCGGAGGACCGGGTCGCGCGGAACCCTGGTGACCGCCTTGCACAGGACGTCGACGGCCTGGTCCATCCGGCGCTGGCGCACGTACAGCTCCGCCAACTCGACGTAGGCCGGGACGAACCCGGGATACTCGTTGACGATCCGCCGCAGGACGAACTCGGCGTCCTGGTCCTGCCCCTTGGCCGCGAGAATCCGCGCCGCCGCCAGCAGCGTCTGCGGCGTCGCGGGGCGATCCGTTCCGCGGTCCCAGGAGGCGTCTTCGGGATGGGCGGAGGCGCTCTGGCCGAGCGTCCGACCCTGCTGGCTGCACCCGGCCGACCCCAGCAGCAGGGCGGCTGCCGCCATGGCCCACCACGGGCCGCGCCACGCCAATCGGGCTGGTCTCACCGTCCGCATCACTTTTCCTCCCCCGCCCCCGCCGGCGCCGCCGAGGGGTCCAGCTGTGCCGATGCGCCCGCCTGGGGCAATTCGGACCGCTTCATGATCTGCACCACCTGTTCGGAGCTCATGCCGTCGCCGCGGGGCAGGTCTTCGGTAATCCGGACCCGCTCGACGGGGACACCCGCCTCCTGGAGGACGCACAGGACGCGGGTGACGCGCTTCTGGTACAGTTGTTCCGACTCGTCCCCCCGCCGGACGCTCAACTGCCCGGGGTACGTGCGGTAGTGGGCCGCCAGGACGCGCATCTCCTGCTCGCCCAAAGAGGTCAGTTCCTCGCCGTTGATCACGAAGTGGTAGGGGTACAGGGTCTGCTGGCGGACGATGGCGTTCTGGATGGCCTGATCCTGCACGGTCTGGACCATCCAGCGGTTCACGCCCGGCGTCTGGTTCCGCCACGGCATCTCCTGGCAGCCCGCGCACCCGAAGGCAAGGGCGGCCCCACACAGCAGCATCGTTCGTTTCATCGCGTTCTCCTCTGCACGCGTTCGGTCATTGGCTGGACAGCATCTTCGCCAGCGTCATCCCCGCCGGGCCGACCAGGACGATCAGCAGGGCCGGGAAAATGAACAGGACCATGGGAAACAGCATTCGCACGGCCATTCGTTCGGCCTCTTCCGAGGCCCGCATTCCCCGCCCCTCGCGCATGGACGAGGCGAAGGACCGGAGGGCGTCCGCGATGCTGGTCCCGAATCGCTCGGACTGCACCAACACCGCCACCAGCGAGCTGATCTCCTGCACGCCCGTCCGGGCGGCCAGGTTGCGCATCGCCTCCATCCGCGGGGAGCCCAGGTGAATCTCCAGGTTGGTCAGCGCCATCTCGTCGGCCAGCACGGTGCTGACCCGGCGGACCTCCTCGGCGACGAGGTTCCAGGAGGTGTCCATCGCCATGCCGGAGGAGACGCACACCTCCAGCAGGTCCACCGCCTCCGGCAGGTGCCGACGGACGTCCGCGCGCCTCCGGCCTCGCCGGGCCGAGACGATCATGTTCGGCAGCAGGAACAGCAGCCCCGCCCCGAGCAGCACCGCCAGGGCCTTGGCCGGCAGGGGCATCGCCAGCGGCACGGTCGCCGCCGCCAGGCCCACCAGACCGGCGGTGAGGCAGAGGGTCTTGATGCCCAGATACGCCTCCGGCGCCGAGGCGCCGTGGAAGCCCGCCTGCGCGAGTTCCTTGCGGAGCTTGACCGAGGGCCGCCCGGGACTGATCAGTCTTCCCAGCCGGTCGAGGCCCTCCGCCACGGCGCGGGGGCCGGTCTTGGCGGGGCGGGGCTTTCGCGCCCCGCTGCGCGACGCCAGCCGGGACTGCATGATCTGCCGGCGCCCGCGGAACACCGACAGCACGGACCCGCCCAGGGCCACGATGGCCACGAACACCAGGATGCCCACCACCAGCACGTTCATGACTGTCGCCTTCATCGGGCGACCCTAGACGTTCAGGGTCGCCATCTTGTTCATCACCCAGCTTCCCGCCATGATCCCCGCGCCGGCGATCGCCAGCAGGATCTGCCCGTTGGTGGTCGAGTACATCGGCTCGATGTAGTCGGGGTTGATGATGTTGACCACCACGAACAGCACCAGCGGCAGGGCGACCAGGATCCGCTTGCTGAACTGCGTCTGCGCCGTCAGCACCCGCATGCGCCGGTTGAGGCGGATGCGTTCGCGGATCACGTCCGCCAGGCGGTCGATCATCTCGGCCAGGTTGCCGCCGCTGCGGACCTGGATCGACACCGACGTCGCCAGCAGCTTCAGGTCCTCGCTGGCCGACCGGTCGGCGGCGGCGCGGATGGCCTCCTCGATGCTCCGGCCCATCTCGTGCTCCTGGCAGACGTGCGCGAACACCGGGCCCACCGGCGGGCCGACCTCGTTGGCGACCAGCCGGAACGCCCCCACCAGCGGGTGCCCGGCCCGAAGGGACCGGCGGGCCAGGTCCAGGGCGTCGACGTACTGGGTGTCGAACAGGGCCGCCTGCTTGCTGATGCTCCGCTTCATGTACGCCCGGAACACCATCACCCAGGCGGCGCCGCCGGCGGCGCCCGCCAGAAGCCGGCCGCTGATCAGGTACGGCAGCAGGAACGCCACCACCGCCACCCCGCCCACCAGCAGGACGATCGTCCGCGGCGACGCCTCCCACCCGGCCGATCGGATCGCGGTGGCCATCCGCTCGCCCACGGGGGGTCGGCGGCGTGTGCCGACGACCGTGGTGGTCGCCTCCCGGCCTTCGTGCCAGAGCCGCAAGACCCGGGCGCCTTTGGGTTTGGACAGCCCGAGGCGGTCGTCGACGCGCTTCTGACGCCAGCGCACCACCATCCGCCAGACCATCACCACCGACATCCACATCGCCAGGATCAGCCCGAACACCGCCGCCACGACGATCAGGTCGAGAAGATTCAGTTGGCCCGCCCATGCCGCCATCGCCGGTTCCCCTATGCCTCCGCCGGCCCGTCCAAGACGCGCTGCTGGAACATGTTCGAGGGCATGGTCACGCCCTCGTCCTCCAGCCGGCCCAGCAGCCTCGGGCGGACCCCGCATGCCTCGAACCGCCCCACGGCCCGGCCGCCATCGACGCCCGTCTGACGGTAGCGGAACAGTTCGCCCAGGCAGATCGTGTCCGACTCCATCCCGGTGATCTCCGAGATCGCCGTGACCTTCCGCCGCCCGCCGGTCACCCGCGTCAGGTGCACCAGCAGGTTCAGCGCGCTGGACATCTGCTGGCGGATCGCGTGGATGGGGAAGTTCAGCCCCGCCATCGACACCATGTTCTCCACCCGGCTCAGCGCGTCGCGGGGGTTGTTGGCGTGGACCGTGGTCATCGATCCCTCGTGCCCCGTGTTCATCGCCTGGAGCATGTCCAGCGCCTCGGGGCCGCGGACCTCGCCGATGATGATCCGGTCGGGCCTCATGCGCAGCGAGTTCCGCAGCAGGTCGCGCTGGGTGATCTCGCCCTTGGCCTCGATGTTCGGCGGGCGGGTCTCCAGCCTCACCACGTGGTCGCGCTGAAGCTGCAGCTCCGCGGCGTCCTCGATCGTGACCACGCGCTCCCCGTCCGGAATCCACTTGCTCAGCACGTTCAGCAGCGTCGTCTTGCCCGTGCCGGTGCCCCCGGAGATCAGGGTGTTCATCCGGCACCGCACGCACGCCTCCAGGAACAACGCCATCTCCCCCGCCATCGTGCCCAGCTCGACCAGGCTCTCCACGTTCAGCGGGATGGTCCCGAACCGCCGGACGCTCAGCGCCGGCCCGTCCAGCGCCAGCGGGCCGATGATGGCGTTCACGCGGGACCCGTCCGCCAGGCGGGCGTCCAGCATCGGGCTGGACTCGTCGATCCGCCGGCCCACGCGGGAGGCGATCCGCTGGATGACCTGCATCAGGTGGTTGTCGTCGCGGAACGTCGCGTTGGTCTTGACCAGCCGCCCGTCCCGCTCGACGTAGATGATGCACGGGCCGTTGCACAGGATGTCGCTGATGGTCCGGTCGCGCAGGAATTCCTCCAGAGGCCCCAGCCCGAAGATCTCGTCCATCACCTCCCGCAGCAACTGCTGCTTCTCGGGGGTGGACAAGGGGCAGTGCTGCTCGTCGAGAAGGTCGTCGACCTTCTGGAGGCATGCCTCGTGCAGTTCGTGCACGGGCATCCGCTGCGCCTCGAGCAGGTCCAGGGTCTGCAGCAGCCGGCGGTGGACGTTGGCCTTGATCTCCTGCATCTGCCCGCGTGCCGCTGTGAGTTGTTGGGTCACCGGTGGCTCCTTAGATCTTGGCGGCGCCCTTCCGCCCGGCCGTGACGGCCTGCGCGTCGCCGGCGAGCGTCGCCGCCAGCTTGCGGACGTCGCGGCGCAGGTCGCACATCGGCGCCGCCTGCGCGAGAGGCTGCCCGTAGTTGATCCCCTTGCGCGCCCCGCGGAAGTCGTTGCGGACGTGCAGGAAGTATCCCCCTTCGAGAGCCTTTCGGGCGGCGCTGTAACTGACCATGAAGGTCCGCCTTCGGTAGCGGTTGATCACGAAGATGATCTTGCCGGCGGCGACCCCGCGGCGCATCAGTGCCGCCCGCATGTTCTGGGCCATGTGGACGTCCTTGACGGTCAACTGCATCAGGATCAACGCCGACTTGGACGCCGACGCCAGCGTCGCCGCCACGGCGATCGGCGCCCGCGGGGCGTCGACCACGGTGTAGGTGTAGGTCTGCGCGCACGCCAGCAGGACCGACGACAGGTTGGCGTAGTCCAGCGACGGCGGGTCGAAGTAGTTGGTGCTGGCGGGGCTGAGCAGGACGTGGAAGTCGTCCGCGTACGCCTGGGCGCCGGAGCGGATCAACTGCGGATCGGCGGCCCGGGACTGGGCCAGGACCTCCGCCAGCCCGTAGCTGCCCTCCAGGCCCAGATAGTCGCTGACGGCGCCGTACGCCGTATCCAGGTCCACCAGCAGGACCGATTCGGCCATCCCCAGGCGGAACTCGTTGGCCAGGTTCACCGCGACGGTGGTCGCGCCGCAGCCCCCGCTGGCCGACAGCACCGCAATCAGCGAGCCGGCGGGCTTGGCATGGGACGACACCGAACTGACCAGCCTGCCCAGCACCTCCGGCAGCGCCATCCGGTCCTTCCCCAGGGCGTCCTTGCGCATCAGGTGCCGCGCCCCCAACTGCATCGCCTCGAGGGTCAGCTCGGTGGTGGGCTCGGCCGCCAGAAGCACGAAGCGGGTCTCGCCGTGGGCGGCGATAATCCCGGACAGATGCCCGAGGGTCTGCTCGGGGTTGGGTCCCAGGTCGACCACGACGGCGGGATAGGTCTGGCGTTCCAGGCACGCCCCCAGGGCGCCGATGTCGTGGCAGATCTCCCCCGGGCGGAGGCGCTCGTTCGCGCGAACCGTCTGGGCAATCGACGCCGCCGTCGCCGGGTCGGCGGAGACGATCAGGATGTTCCCTTCGGCCGTCACGTCAGGATCACTCCACCGTTCAAGGCGCGCCCGCCTCGATCGCCTCCGGGCCGGGCATCATGTGTCCGAATCCGATCCGCCCGCCGTCGGGAAGGGGCTCGGGCTGCCCCGGCGCCACGGGGGGCAGGACCGCCCGGCTGAGGGCGGGCTTGCCGTTATGCCGCGCCCACGCGCCCGGGCCTTTCAGGCGGTCCAGGCCCATCTCGCGCAGGTACCGCATGTCCGCCGGGGCCAGTTGGTTGGGGGTGCCGCCCTCGACCTTGCCCAGCAGGTACAGCTCCCAGTCGTTGGGCTCCACGTGCAGCATCCCGGGTCCGGTGGGCATGATCTCGGTCTGGATCGGCTCGACCAGCGAGGCCTTGACCAGCACGACCATCTCCGTCTCGCCCTTGAGGTACCGCACGGACCGGAACAGCGACCCCAGGACGGGCAAATCGCCCACGCCGGGCACGCGGGACGTGGCGGCGTCGTTCTCCTGGCTGATCAGCCCGGCCATGGCGAAGGCCTCGTTGTTCTTGAGCCGGACGGTGGTCTCCGCCCGGCGCGTCAGCAGCGAGGGCACGCTGAATCCCTGGATTTGGACGGCGCCGATGTCGGACAGCCGGCTGACCTCGGGGGCCACGTGCAGCTGGATGGTCCCGTCGCCCATGACGGTGGGCTTGAAGCTCAGGCGGACGCCGAACTCGCGGTACTCGATGGTGACGGACGTGCTGCCCGCGCCGCCGACGCCCTGGACCACCGGGATCGGGAACTCCCCGCCGGCGAGGAAGCTCGCCTCCTCGCCGCTCATCGCCACCAGCGTCGGCTCGGCCAGCACGCGCATGTACTGGTTCTCGGCCAGGGCCTGGAAGAACGACTCCAGGTTGATGTCCGGGATCCCGATGAACGTGGTGATGTTGGGCGTGACGGTCGTGTTGGAGTTGAACACGAAGGGCAGGCCGCTCCGGGCGGCGGCGCCCGCCGGGACCCCGATGTCGATGGGATTGATCGCCCCGCCCTTGTCCGAGCCGACGGTCGAGCCGACGAAGATGTCGTCCCAGGTCTGGAACCAGTTGATGCCCAGCTTGCGGATGGCGCGCCGGCTCACCTCGGCCACGCGGACCGCCAACCGGACCTGCTGGACACCGGCCAGGCTGGTCGTGTCCACGTATTTCACGTCGGCGGCGTCCAGGAACTTCCGCAGGTCGCGCGCCTGCTCCGCCTGCCGCAGCGAGCCGGAGACGACCACCATGTCGTTGAGCTGGCTGATCTCCAGCTTCGCCCCGGGCAGGGCCCGGGCGAGCTCCTTCTTCAACTGCTCCAGGTCCGCCTCCACATGGACTTTCATCCGGACGACGTCCTCGCCCTGTCCCCACAGGATCAGGTCCGTCGAGCCCAGGCTCTTTCCCTGGAGGAGGATCTGATTGGGCGACAGGACGCGGACGTCCGCGATCTTCGGCTCGGTGACCGAGACGCGCTTGACCGGCCAGGCCGTCTGCAGCAATTCCGAGTTTTTGAGGCGGACGGTGACGCTCTTGACCTCGCCGGCCTCGCCCTGGCGGATG
>DASRZG010000274.1:0-8638 GCA_035686585.1 Phycisphaerae bacterium | reverse complement strand
CAGGACGAATCGCTCGCCCTCCTCCGGCCGGAGCCGGCCGTCCTTCCACCAGGCCTTCACGCGCACGGGCGCGAACTTGCCGGCCAGGGCCTGGCGGAAGCGGATATCGCCCTCGGAGGCCGGGGCCGACCATCCGCCCCTCTCGAACTGCCCGTCGGGCAGCTCCGCCAGGGCGAACGTCGTGAACGGCGCCGGGGCATCCGCCGCCGAGGCGGCCAGGCCCGGCAGAAGGACCAGGAAGGCCAGCAGCACAACGGACGTGATGGGGAGCAGCGAGATCATGCTGTGCACGGGAGTCCCTTTCGTTGGAACACGACGTTGACCGGGAGGCAAGTTCTCGACGCGGCGCACCGGGTCCGGACGGCTTAGCCCCCGGCCACGAGGGCCGGGGGCGAAATAGGAGGACGGGGCCCGGGGCACCCAGGATAGACACCATGCATGGAAACGCATACCACTTCGCTTAACAGGTACCCCGCTTCAGCGGGGTCATGAATCTCATCACGGGCCCGCCGGGGTTATTGGGCCTGTCCGCCCGCCGCGGGCGGCTCGGTGCCGAGGAGCATCGGGTTCGGCAGGGCCTGGAGCAGCTCGGCAGGGGCGGCTGTAGCGGCGACGGCGCCCTCCGGCAGGGGCATGAGCTTGGCGCCGGGGGCCAGGACCTCGCGGCGGAGGAACACCATCCGCGGATACACCGGGTACTGCCCCTTGGGCGTGGGGCAATCGATCTCGAACGTGGCCGGCAGGTCCTTGGCGGCGTAGACCTTCCGGACGTACGTCACCTGGTTGGACCAGGTGGCGCCGGACTGGTTGGCGATCCGCTTGCCCTGCTGGCAGATCTGGTCGAAGGACAGGCTCCGGCCGCCGAGGCGGTAGGCGTAGGTAACGACGAGCCTGTTGTCGCCCAGGACCTTGGGGTCGGCGACGGAGACGGCGACGGTGTTCTTGCCCGGGGAGAGGTACGGCAGGGCGCCGGGGTTGTTCTGGACCACGGCCTCGAGCCGGAGGGACTTCAGAGGCTTGGTGAAGCTGATGCGGACCCGGGCGGCCAGTTGGCCCTTGACGGCGGCGTCGAAGCCCGCCAGGTCCACGGCCTTGAAGGTCTTGCCGTTGTCCACGGAAACCTCGACCTTCTCGGCCCCGTCGGCGGCACCGGAGGCCTTGGTCATGACGTAGGGCGAGGACAGCTCCACGACGACGACGCCGGGTTTGCCCGCCTCGGCGGGGGCGAGGGCCTTGTCGGCGACCTTGACGTTCTCGGTCGACAGGAAGGCCTTCAGGCAGGCGTCGCTGGAAAAGTCCGGCCGGAATGTCAGCAGGCCGTTGCCGTAGCTACGGGCGGGCTTGGCGTCGATGTAGGGCTCCAGGACCAGCCCCAGGCCGGGGCTGTTGCGGGTGTCGGCATAGCCGGAGCAGGAGTGGGCCGGCGGCTTGTTGGAGCCCTTCCAGTACCAGCCGTCGTCGTACAGGACATCCCAGGTGCTGGTGAGGGCGAAGCCGGGCGCCAGGTTGACGTCGGCGGAGTAGTTGCCGTCGGCGTGGTTGTAACCCGCCCAGCTCTCCGACGGGCCGACCTTGCTGAGCCTGCTGGGCACGCCGGCCTTGTAGCTGCCGTTGTCGTCCTTGGCCATCATCCAGTCGCGGTCGCAGTCCAGGAAGTCGCGGGCCTGCCAGTTGGCGTGGCCGTTGACCATGGCGAACCGGTCGGTCTTCATGTACGCGGCCTTGCGGGCGGGGTCGAGCACGAAGGCATCGTCCCAGAGCTCCTTGCGGTTCTTCAGGATGTCCTCTTCCCCCGCCACCGTCCAGCCCCCCTTGCCGTCGGGCATCCAGACGTACCACTTCAGGAAGGCGTCGAGGTAGTGCCAGCGGTCCTCGTAGCGGGCCTCGACCGTGGTGTGGCCGGGCCAGCCGACGAAGCGCCAGCCCCATCCCAGTTGCCGCCACAGGGCGGACATGACGGCGCTGGTGCCGCCGCAGACGCCCCAGCCGTAGACGTTGATCTCCTTGATGGCCGGGATCCCGCCGTCCTCGCGGGCGTAGGGGCAGTGATAGTGGGTCAGCAGCATGAAGTTGTAGATGGCGACGGCCTTGGCGTCGTTGGTCTTGCAGCCGCGGGTGGCCGACTCGGCGATGGCCTTCAGCGACGAGCAGTCCGGGGCCTTGTCGGGCTGGACCTTGATGCGGGCCACCTGGGCCGGCGGGGCCGCGGCGGCCGGGGCGGCCGAGGGCGCCTGCGCCCACGCCGCGCCGCCGGCCAACACCAGGGCCATCAGTCCTACCACCAGATGCGCCTTCGTAATCCTCACGGCCGTTCTCCTTTTCAAGGATGCGGGAATCGGCATCAGGCCAGACCAGTCGGACAAGCCCGCGGCGTCCTCAGACCTTGAACGGCGGCTTGGGCTTCTTGGGCTTCTGGCCGCGGAAGTGTTTGCCGGGAATGGAGACCTTGGTCTCGACGGCGGCTTCGGCGGCTTGGCGTTCGCGGATGTGCTTGCGGATGAAGTACTGCTCGGCGACGCCGGCAAAGGTGGATGTCATGATGTACAGGTTCAGCCCGCTGGGCATATTGTAGAAGATCAGCAGGAAGAAGACCGTCATGAAGTACATCATCTGCTTCTGGGTGGCCTGCTTCTCGCTGGTGGCGGCGGCGGCCTGGGGGCTGAACTTCTGCTGGAAGAACATCGCCACCCCCAGCAGGATCGGCAGCAGGTTGAAGCTGGTGATCTGCCCGACCATGGGGAAGGAGTACCCGCCCATCAGCGGGGCGAACTTGATCAGGGCGTCCGGGGCCGCCAGGTCGGTGATCCACACCGGGAGGAAGGCCTCGTGGCGCAGCGCCACCGTCGCCTGGAGCCCCCGCCACAGGGCGAACCAGATCGGCATCTGAAGCACCATCGGCAGGCAGCCCAGCATGGGCGTGAAGCCCGCCGACTTGTACAGCTTCATCGTCTCGGCCTGGAGCTTCTGCTTGTCGTTGGCGTACTGCTGCTTGAGCTTCTCCATCTCCGGCTGGAGCTTCTGCATGGCCATCATCGAGACCTGGCCCTTCTTGGTCAGCGGGTGCAGGACCAGCCGGACCGCCGCCACCAGCACGATAATGGCCAACCCGTAGTTGTGCAGCAGCCCGCCGAGGGTCTCCAACAGCCACATCAGCCCCAGCACGATCGGCGTGACCACGCACCAGCACTCGCCGAAGTTCAGCGACGCCTCATAGTCCAGCTCCTTGTACAGCGGCGTCTGGGTGAACATCGCGCGGTCCATCGCCCCGGCGAACACGTCCATCTCCACCTGATGCGACCCGCCCGCGGCGAGCTCATACGGGCCAAGCCCCACGAACGTCAGGAACGTCCGCGACTGGACCGTCTCGGGGATGACCGCCGCCTGGTAGTCCGCCTCGGCCGATGGGGCCGCGATCTCCCCGGCCTGCTCCGGCTTGACGTAGGTGAGGCTGGCGAAGAACTTGTTGGCCACACCCGCCCAGATGGCGGGCTGGGGGGCGTCGCTTCGGCCCAGGTCCTGGGCCCCGGCCAGCCCGGGCTTCTGATTCTTGGTCTTGGCCAGCAAGACCTTGGGGACCTGGATCTTCGTGTCGATGATCTTGCCGTAGGCCACGTAGCGCTGGTCCGACTGCACGTCCTCCCGCGGCACGCCGGTGGCGGTGAACTGGGTGAGCCGGAGGTTCAGCTTCCCGCCGGAGAGGTTCTCCGCCCGCAGGCCCACCTCCACGGAATGGCTGCCCTTGCGGAGGGTGTAGGTCTTGATCAGCCGGACGTGCTCGGCGCCGTTGCGCCGGATCAGCGCGGTGAAGTCCACCCGCTGGGTGCCGTCGTCATCGGTGGTCACCTCGCCGACCTCCCACCGGCTGTCGGACAGGTTCAGGGCCTGGTAGTCGGCGGGCTCGTCGGGAAAACGGATCCCGCGGGTCGCCATCGGCAGGTGCTCTGCCCCCTCGAAGGACACGGGGTTCAGGAGGCTGTAGTTGCCGTGGAGGTTGGGGTCTTCCTTCACCGCCTGCTCGTAGGTGTCGGGGTCTTTCTTCCAGCGGCGCTTGTCCTCGACGGTGGTGAAGTGCTCGGAGAGCTTGAGCGTCTTGACGGCGGCCCCCTTGGTGGTCAGTTGGACCTGGAACTTGTAGCCGGTCCGCTGGTCGAGCGAACCGAGGAGGACCTCCTTGACCGGGAGGAGGGGCAGGGACCACGCCGGGATGGCCGGCGCCGGACCGGCCGGGGCCGTCGACGTGGCGGGTGCGGTCACGTCCTGGGTGGTGGCCGGTGCAGGTTGCGGCCTCTCGGGGGCCGGCTGCGTCCGGGTTGTCGCGGGCGCGGTGGCAGCCGGCGGCTGGATGGCGGGGGTGTTCTCGCCGGCGGTCTCGGCGGCCCGCTCGGCCTGGGGGGCCTTGAAGGTCTTCTGCACAACGAGCATGGTGAGCATCGTGGCCAAGGCCACGATGACGAGAATCCACAGGAAGCGTCGAGCGTCCAAATGAGGCTCCTTACCGCCCTTCGCGGAGGCGGTTGCCGAGGTAGTCGTCCAGGTCGCTGATGGCGTACACGCGTGAGGCCGTCTCTTCGACGTCGTACTCGACCCGGACGAACCGCACCGCCTTCTCCTCCAGGACGACATAGCTGGCGTTGGTGTTCCGGTCCCGGGGCTGACCGACCGACCCGACGTTGATCAGGGCCTTGTGGTCGCCGACCTCGTACACGCCGTCCAGCTCGTCGGGGCTGTAGAAATCGGGGATCGGCAGCATGACGCCGGGCACGTGGGTGTGCCCGATCAGACAGATGTTCTCGAAGCGGTCGAAGATCCCCTGCAACTTGTTGGGACTGTTGTAAATATCGTCGGGGAACACATACTCGCTCACCGGGCGGCGGGGCGAGCCGTGGGCGAGCACCACCTGCCCCACCGGCGAGGTGTCCGCCTCGATCACGTGCAGCATGGGCAGCGAGCCGAGGAAGTCCCACCGGCGCTCGCGGAGGGCGTCGTCTTCCTCGTCGTCGAGCGTCTGGCGTGTCCAGAAGCAGGCGGCCTCGGCGCCGAGGTTGAAATTGTCCGGCTCGTACATCACGGCAAAGTCGTGATTGCCCATCAGCGTGACTTCGCAGCGCTCGACGATCAGATCGAGGCATTCCTTGGGGGACGGCCCGTACCCGACGACGTCGCCGAGGCAGAAGACGCGCTGGATCTCGCGCCGGCCGATGTCGGCCAGGACGGCTTTCAGCGCCGCCAAGTTGCCGTGTATGTCGCTGATGACCGCAATCTTGTCCATTCCCGACTCCGTGGGGGCCTTATGCTATGGGGTAACCTGCGGGCTTGTCAAAAGTTCTGCCCGGACGCTCACCCCTCGCCCACCCCACCTGTACGACCTCCAAGCGGCGGCGGTTCCAAGGTTCGTAGTGCCGCCGTGAGGCGGCCTTCCTGGTGCCCTTACGGGCACACTACAAACAATCGCTCATGTCCAGCGGCATCATCGTCTTCAGGCCGGGGATCGCCAGCAGTTGCTGAATCCGCTCGTCGCAGTGCCGAAGGGATTGGCGGACGCTGTCGGCGCCGTCGATGGGCAGCCCGTGGCCGGGCAGGAGCAGATCGGCCCCGCAGGCGGCGATCCGCTCGATACTGGCGGCGAAGTGGTTCGGGTTGGACCCCCAGTGCCCGTCCAGCCAGCCCACCACGCCGAGCACGCGCCCCTGATCGCCGATGGCGGTGTCGCCGGTGAAGGCGACCTTTCTGCCGCCCACCTCCCCCACCAGCGTGATCGCGTCGGGGATGTGCCCGGGCGTCGCCAGGACGGTGAGCGTATACGGGCCGGCGGACACCTCGTCCCCGTCGGCCAAGACGTCCTCCACCGCCAGCGGCGGGCGGTCGCGGACGAAGAGCCTCGCCCGCGCCTCCGCGTCCCCGCCGAGGGCCCGGGCGAGAAGTTCCGAACCCCCAAGCCGCGCCCCGGTAAGGCGCTTCAGCTCGTCCGCCCCCGCGGAATGATCGGAGTGGGAGTGTGTCAGGATGATCCGCCGGATGTCCCCCGCTGCCGCCCCGGCGTCGGCGGCGTTGGCCAGCACCCGGTCGGCGCCGTCCAGCCCGCCGGCGTCGATCAGCGCCCAGTCCCCGGGGCCTCCGACCATAAAGACGTTCCCGCTGCCTTGGGCCGACAGCACCTTCCCCAGCTCGTCCCAACTGCCCCCGCCCACCCACCAGATGCCTTCCGCGACCCGTATGGCATTGCCCATCGGCCATCTCCTTCCGGGGCGTATTGTATGGCCCCAGCCCGGACGATGGCAGGACGGCGCTTGATAAATGACGCCGGTCCGGGGAAAACCGCCCGGTGTTACATCGGGATCGACACCACGTCCCGGAGGCGACAGGTGAAACATCAACGGCACCCTCATCCGCACGTGGACCCGCGCCAGCCCCGCGACGGGTCCTCCCCCGGCACCAATCCGCCCGTGTTCGTCTGGAAGCCGGAGGAAGGCCACGAACGCTTCCGCCTGACCGTCGCCCGCGACGGGCAGTTCCGCGACGCCGTGATCGACCTGCCCGACCTCCGCGAACCGATGCACCTGCCGGAGAAGGCCCTGCCGCCGGGCAGGTACTTCTGGAAATGGTCGGCGGGATCGGACGAATCGGAGGTGTTCGGCTTCGAGATCGCCGATGGCGCGGTGCGGCTGGAGGTGCCCGGCGCCGACGAGTGGCTGCGGCGGTTCGGGGGGGAGCATCCGCGGATCTTCCTGGGCCCGCGGGACCTGCCGGCTCTGCGGCAATCCCGGCTTGGGGACCGGGCGGGGATGTGGCGGGACCTGAAGGCGGCCGCCGATGGCGTGCTGGCGCAGCCTCACGAGATCGCCGAGCCCCCCTTCCTGGGCGACTGGCAGAGCGACTACGCCGGAACGTTCGCGGTGTGGCACCGGGTGCTGGTGGAGTCGCGCCGGTTCGTCGGGGGGGCGTTGACGATGGCGCTGGCGTACCTGGCGGCGGGGGACCGGGCCCACGCCCGGGCGGCGTGCGAGCGGATGGCGTCGATCAGCCGGTGGGACCCGACCGGCTCCAGCCACATCGGCCACAACGACGAGGCCCACATGTCGGTCATCTGGGACGGCCCGCAGGTGTGCGACTGGGTGTGGGACGCCTTTACCGACGCCGAGCGGCAGCGCGTGATCGACCAGTTCCGCCGCCGCGGCCAGATCACCTTCGAGCACATGCACGACCGCGGCATGTACGGCGTGACGCGGTTTGACTCCCACGCGGGGCGGGAGATCGTCTTCCTCGCCCAGATCGCCTTCGTCTTCCACGAGCACGTCCCCGACGCCGCGCGGTGGCTGGCGTGGCTGCGGCCGGTGCTGTGCGGGGTCTGGCCGATCTGGGCGGGCGACGACGGCGGGTGGTCGGAAGGGCCCAGCTACGGGGCGGCCTACGTGGACATCATGACCCTCTTCGCCACGGCCCTGAAGCGCGGCGCGGGCGTGGACCTGTACCGCCGGCCGTTCTGGCGGAATCACAACCAGTGGCGGCGGTGGTGCGTGCCGGCGTACGTGCAGTGG
Source organism: Phycisphaerae bacterium (assembly GCA_035686585.1). GTDB lineage: Bacteria > Planctomycetota > Phycisphaerae > SM23-33 > SM23-33 > DASRZG01. Next base: position 1,103 of record DASRZG010000274.1, on the reverse strand, counting down.
CTGGGATTCAGCGACTGCGGGTACCCGCCCGGGCGGTTCATGCGGACCAACGCGGACCTGGTCGAGACCATCGACCGCCAGGCGGGCGCCGGCGAGATGGGCGAGTACGTGGCCGCCTGCCGCGCCGCCGCACCGGCCGCCGATCCGCCGGCGGCGCCGCCGGCACAACTGTACCTGACCACCGCACCGCCCGCCGCGCCGCCGGCGCCGTCGGGCCAGGTCAGCCGGGTCTTCCCTTACGTCGGCCTGGCGGCCATCCGCACCGATCTGGACTGCCCCGCCCGCGACGTCGCCTTCCTGTTCCGCTGCTCGCCGCTGGGCTGCTTCAGCCATTCCCACGCCAGCAACACCGACTTCGCCCTGCACGTGGCCGGGGAGGTCCTGGCCATGCCTGGCGGCTACTACGACGGCTACGGCTCGGCCCATCACGCCGGGTGGGTCTGGCACACCAAGAGCCACAACTGCGCGACGCTGTCCGACTCGGGCCAGCTCATGCGGTCGCGCGACGCGATCGGGTCGATCGACCACCCCTTCGAGGACGGCAGCCTGGCCTACTTCGTCGGTGTCGCGGATGCCTCCTATCCCCTGGCCGAGCGATTCCGCCGGCACGTGGTCTTCCTGAAGCGGCACAGTTGCTTCGTCCTGATCGACGATTGGACGGCCGCGCCGGGCGTGTACGCCGCGCTGCAGTGGAACGTCCATTCCTTCGAGCGGTTCGCCACCAACGACGACCGGCGGACGTTCCGCGTGGAACGCGGCGGCAGCGCCCTGACGGGCCACTTCCTGCACCACCACGGGGCGTACTTCAGCCTCACCGAAGGCTGGGACCCCTCGCCGATGGAGCGCCCGGACTCCCCGGCCCGGCCGACGCAGTACAACCTCCGCTTCAACCTGGCCGGGACCAGCGACCGCGCGGCTCTGGCGGTCGTCCTCTGCCCCGCCCACGCCGGTCTGACCCCGCCGGAAGTGACCACGGAGCGGACCGGCGAGGTGGAGGGAGCCCGGATCGGCGCCGACCTCCTGCTGGTCAACCAGGGACATGGGATCGAACACGACGGACGAACGTGCGACGCCCTCGCCGTCCTCGTCGCCGACGGCGCGCG
>DASRZG010000273.1:0-15363 GCA_035686585.1 Phycisphaerae bacterium | reverse complement strand
GCCGATGTACGTAGGCGCATTCAGTGATCCGTAGCGGTGCGGTGGTGTAGGATGTTTCCTGAGGGGGCTATGTATGCGAGGCCGCCGTCCCGGGATCAGGGTATCGGGACGGCGGCCGACGCTTTTTCCGGCGCCCAAACGAGTTGGGGGACAATGGGGGCGAGAGCATGCGGGTCCTGATCATCGATGACAGCCCACAACTGCTGGCGGTGGCCCAGGCCCGGCTTGTGCGGGACGATCACGACGTCGCCGTCGCCGACGGCGGGCAGGCGGGCTTGGAGGCCGTCCGCTCCCTCAAGCCCGACCTGGTCCTGCTGGACGTGGACATGCCCGATCTGAACGGCTTCGACCTGTGCCGCCAGCTCAAGAGCGACCCGGAGCTGCAGTGGATCCCGATCATCTTCCTTACCGGGCGCGTGGAGACGGCCGAGAAGATCCGCGGCCTGGACCTGGGGGCGGTGGATTACATCACCAAGCCCTTTGACGCGGTGGAGTTGCGTGCGCGGGTGCGGGCGGCGCTGCGGACCAAGCGGTTCCAGGACCTGGTGATCGAGCACGCCCACATGGACCCGCTGACCGAGCTGCCCAACCGGCGGACGCTCTCCGAGCGGCTGGGTCAGGAGTGGGCCCGCGTCCAGCGCCGCGGGGGCCGGCTGTCGCTGATCATGGCCGACATCGACCACTTCAAGCGGATCAACGACGCCCACGGGCATGCCGTCGGCGACCGGGCGCTGAAGGCGGTGGCCGAGGCGATCCGCGCCCAGTGCCGCGACGTGGACCTGCCCGCCCGCTACGGGGGGGAGGAGTTCGCCGTGGTCGTCCCGGACGAGCCCGCCGCCGGCGCCGCCCGGCTGGCCGAACGCTGCCGCGCCGCCGTCGAGGCGCTGGCCGTGCCGGCCGGCGGGGATTGCCTTCGCCTCACCGCCAGCTTCGGCGTCTCCGACGCCCGATCCGCCCCCAGCGCCCAGGCCCTGCTCGAGTTCGCCGACGCCGCCCTCTACGTCGCCAAGCGCACCGGGCGAAACCGCGTCGAGTGCGTTCGTCAAGGGGGTTGAGGTCCTGTCTATTGTCGAAAGTCGACGGTGCGGGTAGCTTGCGCGCAGATTTCCCCGAATCCGTGAACCGAACCGGCGCGAGTCCGACTGGAATGACGGAAGCATGAGACGGAGAATGACGATGAGCGACGAGAACGACATCAAGCGTGCCTTCAGCGACTCGGAGAAGGAAGACCTGTACGACGCCAACCGGGAGGACACGATCCGCGGTATGTGGGCGAGCACCTTCCGCGGCCGGCTGCGGTGGATGGTGGTGGTCGCGTGGGTTTACATGCTGGGCTGGACCGCCGTGGCCGTCTGGGCGGCGGTGCGGTTCTTCCGCGCGGGCGAGGTGAAGGAGTGGATCCTCTTCGCCACCATCTTCCTGACCACCGTGATCTTCGCCACGCTGACCAAGATGTGGTACTGGATGCTGATCAACCGCAACTCGGTCAAGCGCGAGGTCAAGCGCCTCGAGCTCCGCGTGGCGGAGCTGACGGAGCAAATGCACGGGAAGTAGGGAGGTCAGCGGCGTCGCGACACCGGACGCTCCCGGATCCGTCCCGTTACGGACATACCATCGCCCCCCAGCGGAAGCGGGGGGTTATGGATGCAGGTAAAGTCGAACCGTTCCTTGCATTGACTCCCCGAACGTGTCGATGTGCCGTCGGTCCATAACCCCCCGCTCCCGCTGGGGTGCGATTTGCCGTTCGCGCGGGAAGACTCGCCTTGCTCAACCACGGCACACCACCGCCTCCGGTCCACATCAACGGGAATGTTCGGCCGATTCCGGGTATTCTCCGAACCCGGGAGGTCGAAACCGGCACATAGGGGCGGAAACCGATCGGACCGACGATGGACAAGCTTGAGTCACTGGTACGGGCCGCCCAGGCGGGCGACCTGGAGGCGTTTGGCGAGATCGTCCGGAAGTTCCAGGACATGGGCTACGGGTGCGCCTACGCGATCCTCGGCGACTTCCACCTGGCCGAGGACGTCACGCAGGAGGCCTTCATCGAGGCGTATCGGAACCTGCCCCGGCTGCGGAATGCGGCGGCGTTCCCGGCATGGTTCCGCCGCGTGGTTCATTATCGCTGCAGCCGGGTGACGCGGGCCAGGCGCTTGCCGACCGTGGCCCTGGGAACCGAATCGACGGTGTCGTCGCCCCGCCCGGGGCCGGCGCAGGCGGCCGAGGAACGCGAGATGATGGAAAAGGTCATTGAGGCCATCCGATCGCTCCCCCAGCCGCAGCGCGAGGCCGTGACGCTGTTCTACGTCAACGGCTACTCGCAGAAGGAGATCGCCGCGTTCCTGGACGTGCCCGTCAACACCGTCAAGAGCCGCCTGCACGCTTCGCGGGAGCGGCTGAAGGAAAGGATGCTCGACATGGTCGAACAGGTATTCGACAGAAACAGGCTTCCCGACGACTTCGCGGGGAAGGTGATCACGGGCGTGCCGGACCTGGCATGGGGCGTCAGCGGGAACACGACCTACATCGCGGCCGTCTCGGCCGCCCTGGCGGTGACGGACAGGCCCTGTGATTACGACTCCCTGATGGTCTACAGCGGGCTGGCCTTCCGCCTGCGTTACGTCCGGCGGAAGGACGGGGCCGAGTGGTGCACGGTCGGGCCGGTGGGGCAGTTCGAGGAGGAGGCCGATGCGGTCTCGCGTGCAACCGGCTGCGTGCAGCCGGGGGTAAAGGACATGGACGAGAAGAAGCGTCGTACCGTGGCCGCTCTGGACGCGGGGCATTGCCCCACGGCCTACATCAAGGGCGACACGGGCGTGATCTACGGCTACGACGACGGCGGGGACACGGTTCTCGTTCGCTGCTTCGACCTGGGCGAGGGGTTCCACCAGATGCCCTTCCAGGAGGTGACCGGCGGCAGCGGGCCGTTCTTCCTGGAGCCGACGCAGGAGCCCCCGCCGCCCCGGGACGCCTTGATCCGCGGCCTGCTGATGGGGCTGGTGAACTGGCGACGCGGCCGGCAGCCCGGCGAGCACTGGCAGCCGTGGCGCGAGAAAGGCAAGTGGGAATACTGCTTCGGCGAGGCCGCCTACGGGGTATGGCTGGAGGACATGCGTGCCTTCGCCGACCTGTCGGCGGAGGGCAGGGCCAGCTTCTACCGCTGCCACGCCTTCACGACCCACACCCTGTATGACGCCCGCCTGGCGGCCGGGCGGTTCCTGGCCGCCAACGCCGGCCTGCTCGGCGAGAAGGCCCGGCCGCACCTGGCGAAGGCGGCCGAGCTGTACGAACGACTGGGACGGAGCATCCGAGATCTCCGAGAACGGAAGGAAGCGTTCTTCGGCTATGATGCCCCCAAGCGGTCCAACGACATTGCCGCGTGGACACTCGATGTGAGGCGGCGCGAGATCGAGGTGCTCACCGAGGCCCACAAGCTCGACGCCGCCGCCATGGCCGAGATCGACCGGGCCTCGGCGGCGATGGGTTGAGCATTATTGGGTCCGGCAAAAGCAATGTCAGCTCCCAACACCGACGAAGCCAGCCCGGAGGGCGGCATATGCTAGCCCACCGCGGCAGCGGTGGGGGAGAGGGCGAGTGTCAGGACAGGCCAGCCCCGTCAGGGGCGGCACATCGCCGTGTCCCCTCATGTGCCGCCCCTGACGGGGCTGGGTCTTTCCAATGGTTGCGACCTTACCCACCGCTGCCGCGGTGGGCCAGCATGTTTCGCCCTTGCGGGCTGATCTCTTCCCGCCGCACCACCGGCATCTGCGATTCGCTTCGACTTCCGCCGTGGGCTCGTGGGAGAACAGGCTCTTGCGGGTGCTCTTGCCGCGCGTCGCGCCCCCGAACTCCGTGGCATGACCAACAACGTCATGCCACTCCGTTTGAGGCTGAGACCCATGGACACTAGTTTACGGGGATCATCAGCCCTTACCGTTCCCACTGGATCCGCACAATGTCGTCGTAGCCGGGCTTTTCGGTCAGCTTGACGCGGGGGGCGTCGATCTGGCGGCTGGAGGTCCGCTCGCCGGCGATCTCGTGCAGGCGGAGCCGGCCGGGGTAGAGGATGTGGACGTAGCCGCGCTTCTTCTCGTCCAGCAGGATCACCCGCGGGGCGGGCTTGACCGGCGAGATGGCCTCGACGGCCAGCCAGGTCGCGTCGGCGGCGTGGCTCTCCGTCAGCACGTGCGGGTAGGCCATCACCTCCACGTCGCCGGCGGTTCCCCAGCGGCGGGTGTACTGAGCGCCGAGGGCCTCGGCGAGCTTGCTCTCGCCGTGGAGGGGCTTGGACGGATCGCACCAGTTGACCGGGCCGGTGAAGCGCTTGGCGACCCGCCGGCCGTAGCCTACGCCGCGATTGTCCCGGGTGCCCCCCGCGGGTAGAATCCACGTAACGGTGCCGGTGACGGCATCGCGCGGGAGGCATGTCTCGATGATCACAGGTGTGGCAACAACCGGGAAGCGGGCGGCGGTCTTCGTGTTGGTGTGCGCTCTGGCGTCGGGGGCATTGGCGGCCGATGGCGGGGCGACGGCGGCGGACGTGCTGGCGGCGGCCGGTTCCCCCCGGGGGCTGTGCGTGCTGGTGGGCGATTCCCGCTGCGAACTGGCGGAGAAGGTGGCGCGGGCGTCGGAGTTGATGATCTACGTCCACCTGGACGCCGCCGACAAGGTGCCCGCCGCCCGCGCCCGGGCGGACAATGCCGCCCTGCTGGGAAGGCGGATCTGGGTCGATGCCGGCGTGGACGGCCGGATCGGCCTGGCGGACAATCTCGCCGACGTGGTGGTCGTTCCCAACGGGGGGCCGGCGGAGGCGGAGGCATTGCGCGTGCTGCATCCGGGCGGCAAGGCGATCCTGGGCGGGCGGACCGTCGTCAAGCCCGCCGCCGAGGGGGCAGACGAGTGGACGCACCCGTACCACGGGCCCGACAACAACCCCCAGTCGTCGGACCGCCTGGCCCGCTGGCCGTACCGCACGCAGTTCCTGGCCGACCCTTGGTTCGCGCCGATTCCGCAGGTGTCGGTGGCCGCGGGCGGGCGGGTGTTCAAGCTGTTCGGCCACTTCACCTCGAAGATCCGCGAGTGGCCGCTGATGCACAAACTGATGGCGATCAACGGCTACAACGGGGCAATCCTGTGGGAGCGGGAGCTCAAACCCGGCTTCCTGCTCCACCGCAATACCGTTGTGGCCACCGCCGAGACGCTGTACGTCGCCGATGACACCTCCTGCAAGCTGCTGGACGCCGCCACGGGGCGGCAGAAGGGCGAGATCGCCCCGGACCCGAAAATCGCCGGCGGGCGGTGCTGGAAGTGGATGGCCCTTGACCGCGGGACGCTGTACGCCCTGATCGGCGGCGAGGAGCCCGCCGTCCGCGACGAGCGGGGCAAGCACACCGGGCGGGGGTGGGGCTGGCCCAACCTCGATCGCAGCCTGTCGGAGGCGCCGGTGGACCCCGAGGCCTACCCGTGGATGATCGGCACGGTGCTGCTGGCGATCGACGCCGCCTCGGGCGAGGTCCGTTGGCATCGGGCGATGGAAAAGCCCATCGACGGCCGGGCGGTCTGCTTGCGGGACGGGCGGATCTACGCCTACAGCCACCCCAACTTCCTCGCCTGCCTCGACGCCGCCACCGGAAAGGACCTCTGGCGGACGGCCGACCGGGCCCTGCTGGAGGCGATCGGCCCGCACTACAAGGCCCAGTTCGCCATAACGGGCTATGCCAGCAGTTGCTACATGAAGGCGACGGACAAGGCGCTGTACTTCGCCGGCCCGCAGCGGACGAAGCTGGTGGCGGCCTCGGCCGCCGACGGCAAGCTGCTGTGGACGGCCGAGGACGGCAACGCCCAGCTTGTGATCCGCGACGGAGCGGTGTACGCGATGGGGGCGTGGGATGGCAAGCGGTGCCGCAAGTTCGAGGCGATGACCGGTCAGTTGCTCAAGGAGCTGGGGTACGCGCGGGTCAGTTGCACGCGGGCGACGGGCAGCGCCGACAGCGTCTTCTGCCGCGGGTTCGCCACGTTCCGGCTGGACGCCGCGACCGACCAGGTCCGCATCATCGGCCCGATGCGCCCGCCCTGCAACGACGGGGTGATGATCGCCCACGGCCTGCTGTACTGGGGGCCCTGGATGTGCGACTGCAACCTGTCGCTGATCGGGTCGATCGCCCTGGCGCCGGCGGGGGATTCCGAATCCCGGGCCGATCCGCAGGGCCCAGCCCGGCTCGAATCCAATCCCTCCGCCGCCCGGTGCGACGGCCGGGCCGTGCCGGTGGATCGGCGGGACTGGCCGACGTACCGCAAGGACAACGCCCGCAGCGCCGGAACCGACGCGGCCGTGGCGGCGAAGGTCGAGGAGCTGTGGCGGTACACGCCCAAGGCCCCCGCCGCGCCCACGGCGGCTGTGGCCGCGGCCGGGCAGGTCTTCGTGGCCTTTGACGACGGCGTGGTCGTGGCGATGGAGGCTGCGACGGGGCGGCAGAGGTGGCGGGCCCGCACGGGCGGGGCGGTGCATTTCCCGCCGACGATCGATTCGGGCAGGGCCTACGTCGGCTCCGCCGACGGGTGGGTGTACTGCCTCAACGCGGCCACGGGCGAGCGGCTGTGGCGGTACCGCGTGGCGCCCGTGGACCGGAAGATCCCGGTGTACGACCGGCTAAGCTCCACCTGGCCGGTGGCGTCGGGGGTGCTGGTGGCGGGCGGCGTGGCGTATGCGGCCGCGGGGATCGCCCACTACGATGGCACGCACCTGGTGGCGCTGGACGCCACGACGGGGCAGCTCAAGTGGCACAACGGCACGTCCGGCACGGTGTCCACGACGTACCAGAGCGGCGTGAGCGTGCAGGGGCACCTGCTGCTGGACGGGGGGCGGCTATACCTGGCGGGGGGCAACTCGATCTCGCCGGCCGCCTACGATGCCGCCACGGGCCGGTGCCTGGAGCGGGTCCGGAGCCTCCAGGCGTACAAGGGCACCCAATGGAGTCTCCACCGCGGGCGGGATCTGTACCTGGGCGCCGGGGCGGTCGTGCCTTCGGGGCAGGTGCTGTACTCGCCGGCGGTGGACCTGGACCGGCCCCTGGGCACGGCTGAGGACGTCATGCACGCATCCAACGGCAAGGCGATCGTCGCCAAGGAGTTGGGCCAGCGCAAGCGGGCGATCCTCCGCCTGCCGGCGGGGGCCGACCCGTTCAAGCCGGCTGAGCCGCTGTGGCGGCGGGAGGTGTTCGTGAAGAACTTCGGCATCGTGGCCGCGGCGAACGCGGCCGTGGTGACGGGGCTGGAGAACGTGCCGTATGGCGACCCCGCCCGGGCGTCGGTGACGGCGCTGGACCTTTCCGACGGCCGCCCGCTGTGGAAGCGCCCGCTGCCCGCCCCGCCGGTGCCGTGGGGCCTGGCGGTCGACCGCGACGGGAGGGTCCTGGTGAGCCTCCGCGACGGGCGGGTGTTGTGTCTGGGTGCCAGGTCCCCGTAGGTCGCTGCGCACCCGCTTTCGGTTTCGCGGACCTTGGACGAGCCGGACCAATTGCGAGTTCTCTTCTTGCCGGCAAACGGGAAGGCCTGCGAATCCGCCAGCGTTGCCGGCCGGTCCCGCCCGGTCCCAAGTGCGTGGTCCGCAAGCGTGTCCGCGCGCGTCCCCGGCGCGCCCACGCCCCCCCATCTCCCGGGGCCCGCTTTATCTGCCAAAGCCCTTCCCGGGTCGGGTCGATGAGGGTCTTTGGTCAGGACGTCAGGGGGCGTAACAGACGCGGGCGGCACTCCCATTGGCGAGGGCCTGTTTGCCGGTCCGCCGTGTTCCAGGGTCGGCGCGGCGATGGGCGAGGAGGTCATGCCGGCGTCCTGGCGACAGGCAAGGTCTACCCATGGCCATCGACCCTCTCCCCACAGACAGGCGAACCGAGGAGGCGATGTCGCGACCGGCCTTTCCCATGCAGGTCATCGCGCTGGCTTCGGTCGTCACCGCGGCGATTCTGTCGGTGCTGTGCTGGCAGATCTGGCACGCCTACGACGACCTGCGGGACAGCCTGCGGCAGGAGTTTCGGCTGGAGGAACTGCGGGGACAGATGACCTATCTCGAAGAAGCGCGCTCCATGGCGGTCCGGATGGCGGCCTTGACCGGCGATTCCCGGTGGGAGCACTGCTACCGCGAGCGCGAGCCGCAGATGCACGCCATCGTCGAAGAGGCCAGACACCTGGCGCCCGAGGTGTTCGAGCACCCCGCCGCCGAAGCCGCGGCCCAGGCCGACGCCCGGCGTGACGAGATCGAGAACCAGGCCCTCCAGCGGGTGCGCCAAGGCGACCTGAAAGGCGCCCAAGCCCTTCTGGCAGATCCAGAGTATGAACGGGACCACGCGATTCACGTCCACGGCGTAGGCCAGATCGTCGCCTCGATCCGCGACCGGAACGTCGCCAACCTCGGACGCCACCAGCATAACGCCTGGCACGGGGCCCTTGACCTGTTCATCGCCCTGCCGCTGGTCGCTGTCGTCTGGATGGGGATCGGCGGGTTCGTCCGGCGCAGGGTCCGCGATCGCGACCGGGCCGAGAAGATGCTACGCGAGGGGCTGGCGTTCTACAACGGCATCACCGAGTCGATGAACCAGGGCATGTTCGTGCTCGACCGCGACTTCCACTACCGGATGTGGAACGCCGCGATGGAGCGGATGTTCAAGAGGTCCCGCGAGGAGTTGATCGGCACGGGCTTGCAGCCATGGGACGTGTTCCCGTACGTCACCGAAGAGGGCGTGGACGCGATGATACGCCTGGCCATGGGCGGGCAGGCGGCCGAGAGGGAAGGCATCCGCTGCACCATGCCCGACGGGACGGTGCGGTACACGGCCGAGACGTACCTGCCCGTCCGCGCCGACGGCGAGCCGCCCGGCGGGGTGCTGGGGATCGTCCGCGACGTCACCGAGGCCCGGCACGCCGCCGAGGCCCTGCGCGAAAGCGAACGCCTGTTCCGCAGCACCTTCGAGCAGGCGGCAGTCGGCATGGCGCACGTGGAGACCACCGGGCGGTTTCTGAGGGTCAATCAGCGCCTCTGCGACATGCTGGGCTATTCGCGCGAGGACCTGCTGGCGGGGAAACTCGAAGATGTGGTCCACCCGGCCAGCCGCGCGGCCGAAACGGCCGAGGCGTTGCGGCTGGTGGCCGGGGAGATCGACACGTATACGATCGAGATGCGATTCCTCCGTGCCGACGGGTCGGAGGTGCCGGTCCTGGCGACCGCGTCACTGCTGCGGGACGAGGCGGGCGAGCCGAGGTACTTCATCGACGTGGTCCAGGACATCTCCGAGCGGAAGCGCGCGGACGAGGAGATCGCCAGCCTCGCCCGATTCCCCGAGGAGAACCCCAACCCCATCCTGCGGATCAGTGTGGACGGGACGATCCTTTACGGCAACGAGGCCAGCGTCCCGTTGCTGTCGACGTGCGGCTGCGAACGAGGCGGGCCGGTTCGGGGAGCGCTGGCGGACCTCCACACGGAGGCCGTCCGAACGGGCCGCCCGGGCATCGTGGAAATCACGGTCGCCGACGGCGTGTTCTCTCTGAGCTTCGCCCCGATCTCCGAGAGCGGCTACGTCAATATCTACGCCATGGACGTTACGGCCCGCAAGCGGGCGGATGTGGAGCGTGAGAAGCTCCAGTCCCAGGTGCGGTACGCCCAGAAGCTCGAGAGCCTGGGCGTGCTGGCGGGGGGGATCGCCCACGACTTCAACAACCTGCTGGTGGCGATCCTGGGCAACGCGGACCTGGCGCTGCGGGACTCGCCGCCGGAATCGCCGGTCCGGCCCGGACTGGAGTCGATCAAGCGGGCCGCCATCCGGGCGTCCGACCTGACCAACCAGATGCTCGCCTACTCCGGCAAGGGCCGGCTGGTCGTCGAGAGGCTGGACATCAGCCGGCTTGTCGAGGAGATGGCCCACCTGCTGAAGGTGTCGATCTCCAAGAATGTGACGCTGCGGTTCGACCTGGACGATTCCCTTCCGCCGGTGGAGGCCGACGCCACCCAGCTCCGCCAGGTGGTGATGAACCTGATCACCAACGCCTCGGAGGCCATCGGGGCCGAGCAAGGAGCGGTCCGGGTCGTCACGGGGGTGATGGATGCCGATCGGGCGTACATCGACCACTGCCGCCTGGCCGAGGGAATCCCCGAGGGGCGGTACGCATACGTCGAGGTCTCCGACACCGGCTGCGGCATGGACGACGAGACGATGGCCAGGCTGTTCGATCCTTTCTTCACCACCAAGTTCACCGGCAGGGGGCTGGGGCTGGCGGCGGTGCTGGGGATCGTCCGCGGGCATCGCGGCGCGATCCGCGTGCAGAGCAGTCCCGGGGAGGGGTCCACCTTCCGCGTCCTGCTGCCGGCGGTCGAGACGGGCCAGGCGGAGGCGCCCAGGGCCGCGCCCGCCGAGGGCGTCGAGACCTGGCGGGGGCAGGGGACCGTCCTGGTGATCGACGACGAGGAAGGCGTCCGCAGCGTCGCACGGAGCATGCTGGAGCGGCTGGGGTTCGACGTGCTCACCGCCGCCGACGGCGCGGAGGGGCTGGAGTCGTACCGCCAGGACCCCGACCGGATCAAGCTGGTCATGCTGGATGTGACCATGCCGCGCCTGGGCGGGGAGCAGACGCTCCGCGAGATTCGCCTGCTCCGGCCGGAGGCGAAGGTCATCCTCTCCAGCGGCTACCCGGAAGACGCCGCCGCCCGGCAGTTCGCCGGCATGGGCCTTTCCGGGTTTATTCAGAAGCCATTCGGGATGTGGGAAATGGTGGCCAAGCTGCGGGCGGCCCTGGAGGAAGGAGAGGGGCCTGTGTCTGAGGGGACGGGTCCGAGGGAGTAGGCGGCAGGTCTGAGGCAGCGGGCAATAGGCCCAAGAGAGAGCAGACCGGCACCAAACGGAACGAGCCGGTCCGAAGACCGACTCGTTGCACGCTGACACGGATCTCCCTGGCGCCATCCGGAGAGACGGTGCCGCCGGAGGAATCCTCGTTTGTCCGCCGCGCCGATGCGCCGCGGGCGTCAATCGCATCCGACCAAGGCGCTCACATCACCCGCGCCGCCGCTTCAGCCAGCCGACCAGCCCCAGGCCCATCGCGCCCAGCAGCACGGCGCCGGGGGCGGGGGTGACGTGGAGGTGATCGACCTCGAACCACTTGTTCACCGGGTTCCCGGTGGCCGCGTCGAGAGACTGAATGGTCGCCATGGTGATCCCGACGTTCGATGTGGCGCCCAGCCAGCCTTCCACGGCGTGCCCGACGCCGTTGCCCGCGTCCAGGACCTCCGAGGTGAACTCGGCGCCTCCCACCTCCGTCACGATCATCCGGAAGCTCTCGGCGCTGGCGGATTCGTTGTCAAACACCCACGCCCCGAAGCCTGTCACAGGCTTGCTGAAGATGAACCGCATCTCGGAATAACGGGCGCCCCCGGCCCTGTCCAGCAGCGCCACGCCGCTGACGGTTCCGGGAGGCGGCGAGCCCCAGCTTCCCTTGAAGATCTCGGCCATCTCGCTCGTCTCGCCGGCAACGTTCCTGAGATCCACGTCAATGATCAGCGTCGGGTCCGGCGTCAAGAGCTGGTCGATGCTGCCGATGCCCAGGCCTTCCAGGTCCAGTTCGTAGAAGCCGCCGACGGCGGCTTCCCAGAGCTGATCCTCGCTGCCGCTCAGCGGCGATGTGTCTTCCACGTAGAACGTGATGTCGCCGGCGGCGATCGGGGCCAACATCGCGACGGTCAGCGCCGCAGCCGCCAACATGGCTACGCTTGGGTCTCTCATTCCTCAAGCCTCCTTCGCTTTCCTTGCACGCCGCTTCAGCCAGCCGACCAGCCCCAGGCCCATCGCGCCCAGCAGCACCGCGCCGGGGGCGGGGACGACTTCCGAGCGGGTGGGGGACCAGTTGCCCCCCTTGCCCCAGGACCACGATGATCCGTTCCAGGCCGCCCAATAGGTCGCGTACGGAGTGTCCTCGCCGGGTCGGAAGAACGCCGAATCCCAACGAAGCGGCTCGCTGATCGGCTCCGTGAAGGTCATGTCGTACGTGTACGTGCTCCCGCTGGGCCCCTGCGCCGAAGCCCACGATGGCGAGTTGTCCACAAGCATGGACCAGCCGGAAGCGGAGAAGTTCGACAGGGTGGGGGCCTCGAATTTGGAAGGAGTGGTCTTGAAAGCCGCCAGATCGGCCTGCGCGCCGCCCCCGCCGACCGACCAGGTCTGCGTCCAACTGTTCCCCATCACAGGATCGCCGACCGGGACGATCTCAAGGTCGATGTCCGCACCGGCGGAGGTCGCCAGTACCGCCACGGTAAAAATCAGAGTAATCGCTCTCATCCAAAGCCTCCTTTCTCTTTCCGTCGCCATGACAGACAGCGCGAACCGCCGGCTGCTGACCGGGCGGCGCGCTCCGCGGCGCGCCCTGCAACGGGCTAGTCTGCTGCTCTACGCCGCTTCAGCCAGCCCACCAGGCCCAGGCCCATCGCGCCCAGCAGCACGGCGCCGGGGGCGGGGGCGGTGATCACGCGGACCTCGTCAATGTATATGTCCGCCGCGAGGATGGTGATCTCCAGCGTGCTGGGGCTGGAAAGCCTGAACCTCACCGTGTCCTGATTCTCCAGGTCCCTCAACGAGCCGGCATACGTGTACGACGGGTCGCCCAGGAAGTCCGAGGCGTTCAGGCTGGTCGTCTTCACCATCAGCCCCAGGATGGGGGCGTCAAACGTCAACGTTCCCCTGGCGTCGGCGTAGCTGGAGCCGACCGGATCGAAGTGGACCAGGTGGCTTCGAACCACCGTGCCCGCCGGGATCGTGCCGATCGATTCCGCGCTGACGCCGTCGCTGCTGGCGTTCCACGCATGCCCCAGGGAGTCCAGGTACGAGGCCGTCAGGTCCACGCCGAGGTCGCTGCCGAGGACCACGTCCTGCCTCTCATTCAGCACCTGCAACAGGCCGCTCTCGCTGTTGTGGAGGGTCAGAACCGTGCTGACCGGCGGCGAGGTGACCTGGCCTGTGGCGCTGGCGAGGTCGGCAACGGCGCTTCCCGTGCCGAGCGCCAACGGAAACGCGACGGCCAGAACGAATAGGGCAGTCTTCCTCATCTGTTTCCTCACTTTCTCCATGTGCCGGACGGAGCGCTCCCTCCGGCCTACTGCTTCGCCTTTCTCCCGCGCCGCCTCAGCCAGCCGACCAGCCCCAGGCCCATCGCGCCCAGCAGCACCGCGCCGGGGGCGGGGACGAGGGTCACTTCGGTCATCGCCGCGTCGTCCGCCGTGCCCCAGAAGTAGTTCGAGGCGGTCCGGGGCGTCCCGCCCGCAAGGTACTCCACCTCGAGCAGGGCGCTCTTGGACAGATCGCCGAATCCGGCGGGGGTGCTGTCGCCCCCGATGGCCCCGGCGTTCTGTGGGCCGAACCAGTCGCCCCGGACCACGGGATTGGAGTTGTCCACGTCGATGCTGTACTCGTACCGATCGCCCACGGCGTCAAAATCGCCGCCGGTAAAGGCGAGGGACAGCACCTGATTGCCGTCCAAGGCGGCGTCGGAGGGGACCGACGGGGAGCTGACGCCGGTAGCGCCGAGCTCCACGAAGCCGAAGCTCGGGCTGCCGCGGGCGCCCGTCCCGGCCGAGTCGTAGTACACGACCTCTCCGCCGCCGGTCGGCAAGGTGACGGTGACCTTGGTGATCTCCAGCGGGAAGGCCGCGCCGGTGCTGGAGGTGATCTCCAGGTCCCACAGGTCCGTGGTCAGGTCCCAGCTGTAGGTGCTTCCGTCCGTGAAGAACTGCTCAAAGAAGGTAGCCTTCAGTGTGAAATCCGCCGACGCGACGGGCACGAAGCACAGCAGAGCCGCCGCAACGATCGCCAGTCTGAGCCCGGGCTTCATCGTGACACTCCTTCCGGCGGCCTACCTGCGCCGCCTCCACCATCCCACCAGCCCCAGCCCCGTCGCGCCCAGCAGGACCGCGCCGGGGGCGGGCACCAGGGTCGCTTCGGCCATGGCGTTGCGGTCATAGCCGCCTTCGGGCCCGCCCGGATCGAAGCCGTAGAAATGGGTCGAGGCCGTTCGGGTCACGCCAGAAGCCTTGAACGTCACCTCCAGCAGGGCGCTGCGGCTCAGATCGCCGTTCAGGCCGTCCTTGCTGTCGCCGCCTATCGACTTGTCGAAGCTGAACCCGTAGCCGCGGACGACCGGGTTGTCGTTGTCGACGTCCACGGTGTATTCGTACCGGTCGCCGACGCTGTCGAACGACCCGTCGCCCCACGTGAGCGTCAGCACGGTGCTCCCGTCAACCACACTGTGGGCGGGCGAGCCCACGCCGGCCGCGGTCACCTCCGCGAAGCCGAACGCGTTGCTTATGCCCGCCCCGCCGACTACCGTGTCGTAGTACACGGGCCCCGGGCTGCTCGGCACGGTGATCTTCACCTCCATGATCTCCAGCGGGAACGGCGTTCCGGCACTGGAGGTGATCGCCAGCGACCACTCGTCCGTCAGGAGATCCTTCTTCACGGGGTAGGCGCCGTCCGAATCGAACCACTGTTCGTGGAATGTGGCGGTGAGCGTGTAGTAGTCCGTCGGGCCCGCCTGGGCGGCCGGCGAGACGGCCATCGCCGCAATCGCCAGCATCATGGCTACGCTTGCGTTTTTCACTGTTCAGGCCTCCTTCGCCTTCCTCGTGCGCCGCTTCAGCCATCCCACCATGCCCAGGCCCGTCGCGCCCAGGAGCACCGCGCCGGGCGCGGGGACCACCTCGGTCCGGGTCGGCGACCAAGTTCCTGTGTTAGAGCCGACCCACTTCGACCCGTTCCAGACCGCACGCCCCTGGTAGAACGGGGTCTCCTCCGTGCCGCGGAAGATGGCCGACTCCCATACCAGCGGGCTGGCCGGCGTCCAGTCGCTCGGCAGTCCGCTGAAGTGCATGTCGAACTTAAGCGACGTCGAGGTCGGACCGCCCATCGTGACGAACTCGGGTGGGTCGTCCAACACCACCGTCCACCCCGGGGCGGTTATCCCGGACAGCCCGGGGCTCTCCAGGCTGGCCGGGGTAACCTTGAACGCGATCAGGTTGAACCCGCCGACGCCACTGGCCGACCAGGTCTGCTTCCAACTGTTCTCGACCACGGGATCCCCGATCGGGACCATCTCAAAGTCGATGTCCGCACCGGCCGCGGTCGCCAGCACGGCCACCGTAAAGACCAGAATCACCGTTCTCATCCAAAGCCTCCTTTCTTCCACTGCCATGTCAAGGTCCGCGAGCCGCCGAGCGCGGACCGGACCATCGGTCCGCACCTGGCTAAGCCGCCGCTCTGTGTCGCCTCCACCAGCCCACCACGCCCAGGCCGATCGCGCCCAGCAGCACCGCGCCGGGGGCGGGGACTACCTCGGACC
>DASRZG010000272.1:0-2868 GCA_035686585.1 Phycisphaerae bacterium | reverse complement strand
GCGCCATGAGCGCCGCCCTGTCGTTCCAGACGGTCTTCGCGATCGTGCCCGCGCTGGTGGTGGCTCTGCTGGTGATGAAGCCGCTGGGGATGATGGCCGAGGGCAAGCGAGACCTGCGCGAGCTGCTGGACCGGGTCGGGTTCGACCGGCTGGTGATGCCGACGACGGCCCCGGCGACGTCTCCGGCCACCCAGCCGGCGGTCTTCTCCGCCGCCGACAAGATCGAGCAGATGGTCGACGGCGTGGCCCGGCAGTTGACCTTCCGCGCCCTGGGCCCGATCGGCGCGGTGCTGCTGATCTGGTCGGCGCTGACGCTGCTGATGACGATGGAGGAATCGCTGAACCGCGTCTTTGGGGCGTCTCGCCGCCGGGGGCTGGCCAGGAGGGTCCTGCTGTACTGGTCGGCGCTGACCCTGGGCCCGGTCCTGCTGGCGACGACGTCGTACCTGGCCGAAGAGGCGGTGAAGGCGATCGCGGCGGCGGACCTGTCGTGGCTGCTGTGGCTGGTGTCGGCGGTCTTGTGGGCCAGCCCGCCGCTGGTGGGGATCGTCCTGCTGGCGGCGCTGTACAAGCTGATGCCCAACACGTACGTGGACTACCGGGCGGCGCTGGCCGGGGCGGTGGTGGCGGTGCCGCTGTGGATGGTGGCCAAGTGGGCCTTCGCCCTGTACGTCATCCGGGTGGGCTCCAGCAGCCTGTATGGGGCCCTGGGGCTGGTGCCGCTGTTCCTGATGTGGCTGAACCTCTCCTGGCTGATCTTCCTGTTCGGGGCGGAACTGGCTTCGACGGCGTCCAACCTCAAGCGGATGCAACTGGCCGAGCTGGCCGAACGCATCACCCTGGGCCCCGCCGATCTGCTGGCGGCGGCGCTGGCGGTGGCGGACGGGTACGCATCGGCCGAGGGCGCCGTGACGCTGGAGGCGGTGGCAACCCGGCTGAATCTGCCCGACCCGTCGGCGCGGGCCCTGCTGGACCGGCTGGGCCGGGCGGGGGTGGTGGTGCGAGTCGAAAAGGCCGGCGCCGACGCCTATGTTCTGGCCTCCCCGGCCGATACGATCCGCGTGGCGGACGTGATGGCTCTGGGGCACCGGCACGCCGACGGATCGGCCGAGCCGTCCTATCAGGACCCCATCGGCCCGGCCGTGGGCCTTGTCCGCCGCCTGGAGCGGCAGGCGCTCGGCGAGACCACGCTCGCCGACGTGTTGGAGAAGGGTCGGGCGGGGTGAAGTTCCATCTGGACGGGCCCGGAGGTAGCGCATATACTGCTTACGACCAATCTGCCGGGGCCGCGGCGGCCTGGATTCCGCGGTGCCGGAGCCGTTCCGCCGGCGTGGTACGCGTGGATGCAAACGGTCAAGTCACCGGGCGGGCGGGTACTATGCCAGGCGGGAAACCGCCTGATTACGAGCAGACGCGGCGAAGTCAAGCCGGGCCTCTGCCCCTGTCCCCGGCCCGCTCGCGCTGGGGTGAATCGGCATCATGGGTCTATTGATTAGGGACTTTGGGCATGGAGCAGACTGAGAAGATTCGCCTGTTTCTGGCGGATGATCACACCCTCGTCCGGGAGGGCATCGCCGCGTTGATCGAGCGCGAACCGGACCTGTCCGTCATCGGCCAGTGCGGCGACGGGTTGAAGGTGGTGGAGGAGGTCCTCAAGGTCCGCCCGGACGTGGTCGTGCTGGACCTGGCGATGCCCGGGCTCAACGGCACGGACATCTGCCGGCAACTGTCTCGCAAGGCACGGAAGATGCCCGTGCTGATCCTGACCATGTACGCCGACGAGGAGTTCATCGTGCGGGCGCTGGAGAACGGGGCGGCGGGCTATCTGGTCAAGGAGGCGGCCGGCGACCAACTGGCCGAGGCCGTGCGGACCGTCGCCCGCGGCGATCTGTACCTGGGCCCCGGCGTGCCCCGCAATGTCCTGAGCCGGCTGGCCGCGGGAACCAAGAGCGACCCGTATAACAAGCTCACCCCGCGCGAGCGGGAGGTGCTCCAGTTGATCGCCGAGGGCAAGACCAACCGCAACATCGCCGAGGTGCTGGGCCTTTCGGTCAAGACCGTCGACACCCACCGCGCCCACCTGATGCGCAAGCTCGGCATCCACGACCAGACCACGCTGGTGAAGTTTGCCCTCCGCCGCGGGATCGTCGGGCTGACCTGAGCAGGTGGGGTCGGTCCGGAGGTTTGGAACCTCGCGGAAGGACAGCGTCCCTCACCGGTTTAGCGGCGGTCGGCACGACCGCCCTCCGGGCCGCCGCAGGCGGCACCGCTAAACGGCGATCGGGACGTCCAGTCCGTTCCCGCCGCCGGCGATTCCGAAAAGAACCCTTCGACCTTGCGCGGGTTCATCTTCCTGTATGGTTCAACAGGAGAACGCCATGTCGTGGACTGTCTCTCTCGTGATCGTCTCCGCCGCCGTCGCCGCCTCGGGCCCGGCCCAGGCGCCCCGCGAGGTCAAGGACCAGCAGGGCCGGGTCATCGGCACGGCCGTCGGCCTGGAGGTCAACCCGATCACCATCGTCTCGGCCGAGAACGACCCCTACCATCCCGGCACGCCGTACTCGCCGACCACGATCGCCCACGACTTTTCCTCCCGGCCGGTCGGCACGCCCCAGCAGTGGCAGACGGTCCGGGCGGATATCGTCAAGCGGATCCGGGCGTTTCTGGGGACCATGCCGCCGCGCGACCTGCCGCTGGACGCCCAGGCCGACCCGCCCGCCGACCAGGGCGACTACACCACGCAGAGCGTCACCGTCGCCTTCGACAAGGGCGTCCGGGGGCGGCTGTGCGTGGTCGCGCCCAAGGGCCTGCCCGCCCCGGCCCCCGCCGTCATCCTGTACGGGGCCTATGACAACGGCATCGAGAAGA
>DASRZG010000271.1:0-31820 GCA_035686585.1 Phycisphaerae bacterium | reverse complement strand
GGGTTCGCGGCGATGCCCGGGTCAAACTGTCCCGCGAGTTCCAGACATCAAGGATACACGGCCTCCATCCACGCCGGACGGACCGCCCTCAACATAACCATCCGACGCACCATTTTCATCGTTCGTGGGTGCGCCAAAGGCTCACCATGAACTGTCCCCGGACCTCCGGTTATGGATCTGACGCCTTCTCCGGGCGCACCGAAAGCCGCGCCTTCTCCCTTTCCAACCAGGACTTGTGCTGACCGAGCAGTCTATCGTAGGTCTCCTGCGTGTAATACTCGGTAGGCGTCATGTTATTGCCTTTGCCTTGGACCTCATGCGGGCTATCAGCGGGAAAACCAAACTCGCTCCAGAAATCCGTAAGGTGGAGCAGGGCGTACAGCGGATCCGCTGGCAGCGATGCTAACTCTTGCTCAAGCATCACAACCATCCACTTTCTGGACTCGTCATCGTACGGGTACGCGCCCTCCTCCGCAAGCTTAGCCAGTATCGACTCAACACGATCCTCGTCCCGCTCGGATATCGTCGCCAGGTCCGCCACTCTGCAGTCGACATCCCCCGAGCGGCCGAGCATGTCGGCGGAAAAGTCCTTGACATCTTGAAGATCCACTGCTCTTGGACGATTGCCCACGCCTCGCCAACCGATGACCAGCGTAAGCCAGTTCACGGGGAATCTGCTTCGGATAGTTTTGAATATCTCGCTCATGGTGTGATCGGTACTCCATTGACGCTCCCCCCAGCCACGAACATCCGGTGCGTCACTATTCCGTTATCTATGATCCATTCAAATCGGCCCTCTACACCGTTTAGAGAACCTTCGAGTTGATATAGAGTAACTCCGGGACGCAGTGGAAATGAAGTGGAATTCCGGGGACAGGATATCGAATAACGTGATACAAGCGCCTCTTCGTGGCACCAAGCCGAAGGCAAGTTGTTCCGCCGGCTTCCCGCATCCGGTTACCCCGCACGAAAGACCGTAGGGCCGATGATCCTACGCTACAGCCAGACCGCCGGGGGGTCAAGGGCTCACCTCTACGCACAACTCCGGGGCGCCCGCCTCTTCCCGGCCGCGTAGCGGCTTTTCGTTCTTAGCCCCGGGTGACCGGAGCGTCTTGTCCCGGCATAGCCGGAGGCGACGCCGGAAGCGAAGGGAGCCCGGGGAAAAGGCGATTGGAAGCCTGGAGCCCCGGACGGGGCGATCGTGATTACGGGCGTCCCTCCGGGACTCAGGATGATCGGGCGGAGCTGACCCCAGGCTTGGTCGCTGTCGCGACCTGCACCCGGGGCTAAGAACGATTGGCCCTCCGGGCCTTTCCGGCCCCTGGATCGTGACGACCGGGGCGGAGTTGTGGGTAGAGGCGAGGCGTCAAGGGCCCGGCTCCGGACATTCCGCGGGCGGGCCCCTCAGACGATCTCGATGCTCTTGAACTGCGGCAGGTGGTTGCGGGGGGGGAAGGGGTCAGGAACCTTTTAAGATGGTTGCTCGCCTTGCGATTGTGCCGCCCCTGCCGGGAAGGATAAAGGCGACAGGCTGCTTGTCCGGCGGCCGGGCTCCCTAACGCCTGTCGGCCAAGTCGATTGCGCGCGGTGTTGCGAGGCTTCCCGCCGCCTCCGTGCTGGCGGGAGCATGTTGGCAGGCGGGGCGGCACGGCCAAGCCCGGCCGGAGGGCTCTTCGCCGGTGGTGTCGGGGGTAGCCGGGAGAAGCCGGGATGGTCGGTCCGCTCCGTCTGCCTGCGTCTCCACGGCCTGCCGACAGCCGGGAAATGCGACAACCGGGCGGTCGCATGGCGTCGGGGCAAAGGCGAGTTGTCCCGCCGGTTTCCCTCATGTGTGTACCCCTGCGCAAGATGCCAGCGTGCCGAGAAACAGTTGGGCCGATGGCTCCACGTTACCCCCGCCCCGCCGGGGCGTCAAGTCCGATTGCGGCCCGCCGGGCCGCACGGCTTCGATCCGGGCGTCCTGCCCGGCATGGTCGCCTCTGCTTGCCGCATGGCTCTCTCATCCGCTACGGCCGGTGGGCATCGGATGCATCATACCTCATGCTATCCGTCGCAATCGTTTGTCACGACGCCTGTTCTGTGGTACAGCCGGCAACAAACCAGCCTGTCCCCTTTCATTCCCTGTCCCCTTTCATTCCCCCCCTTTCATTCCCCCTTTCCCCTTTCATTCACTGTCCCCTTTCATTCATATCTCGCCTATCGTGGCAGAGGTGTGCCTGCCCCCTTCGCTCTGCGGACAAGTTTCAGGCCCTCGAACCACAGCACGCTGACCGCACCGGCCAAGAGGCAGATTGCCACGTCAATCGTGTGCAGCGAGGCGAAGTGGAACAGGTCGCGCAGGACTGGCAGATAGATTACCAGGGCCAGGAGTGCTGCCGCGCCGCCGACCACCCACCAGAGGGCTCGGTTGGGTTCCTTCATCATGGCCGGGATCGTGCGTGACCAAGAGCGGTTGGTGAGGATCAGACCCAGGTTGGCGACGACCAAGGCGGCGAAGGTCAACCCCCGGGCGTTGTTCCCGCTATGGCCCAACCAGCGGGCGGTCAGGAACACAGCCAGTACAATCGCCAGCACGCTTGCCCCTTGGAGCAGACTGACAGCGACGGACCTGATCCCGAACAGCCGCTCGCGGGGATTCCTCGGCGGACGGGTCATCGCGTCAGGCTCCGCGCCCTCGGCCTCGAAGATCAGCGTGCAGGAGGGGTCGATAATGAGCTCCAGGAAGACGATATGCACCGGCAGCAGGATGAGCGGCCAGTCAGCGAAGAAGACGGGGACAAGCGACAGGCCGGCGATGGGCACATGGATGGCGAAGATGTACGAAACGGCCTTCTTGATGTTGTCGAAGATGCGCCTCCCGAGGCGGATGGCCTCGACGATAGAGGAGAAGTCGTCATCCAGCAACACCAGCCCGGCCGATTCGCGTGCGACGTCCGTGCCTCGACCGCCCATGGCCACGCCGATATGGGCGGCCTTTAGCGCTGGAGCGTCGTTGACCCCATCGCCGGTCATCGCCACGACCTCTCCGTGGGCCTTGAGCGCGCGCACGATTCGCAGCTTCTGCTCTGGAACGACCCGGGCCAGGACGTTCGTCCGGCCAATCCGTTCGCCGAGAGCGTGGTCGTCCATTCGGTCCAGTTCCGGCCCGGTGATCACTTCCTCAACGTTCTTCAGCCCGATCTGGCGGGCGATGCTCTGCGCCGTGGCCGGGTAGTCTCCCGTAATCATGACTACGCGAACGCCTGCGGCGTAGCACTCGCGGATCGCCTGCGGCACCGCCGGCCGGACGGGGTCTGCCAGTCCCACCAGGCCAAGGAATTCGAAGTCGAAGTCATGCTGGTTTCGCGGCAGGTCGCTCTGAGCCACGGGACGGCCTTGGGCCACCCCCAGCACCCGAAGCCCTTCGCCCGCCATGGCGGCCACCTGGGCAGTCAGGACTTGACGCTGCTGCGAATCGAGATGGCACAGGTCGGTGATGGCCTCCGGTGCGCCCTTGGCGGCGATCATCAACTTGCCGTCGTCGGGCGACTGCCACACGTGAGACAAAGCCAGCAGTTCCGGCGATAGCGGATACTCCCGCATCAGATTCCAGTTCTCGTGCAAGTGCTCCGTGGCGGCCAATCTGGAAGCCCCCAGCTCCCGCAGGGCCTTCTCCATCGGGTCGAATGGGTCTTCCTTACTGGCAAGAATCCCGAATTCGACCAGCCGATGGAACGCCTCGACCAGTTCCTTGCCTGCCAGGCGGCCGGCGTCCCATACCTCGCCACCTGCACAAAGCCTGCTGATCGACATGCGGTTCTGGGTGAGCGTTCCGGTCTTGTCCACACAGAGCACTGTGGCGGCCCCGAGCGTCTCGATGGCCGGGATGCGGCGCGTCAGAACTCGCTTCTGTGAAATCCTCCAAGCGCCCAGGGCCAGGAAGATGGTCAGGACCACGGGAAACTCTTCCGGCAGCGTGGCCATGGCCGTGGCAATGCCCGCCAGGAAGCCCTGCTTCCAGCTGAGTGTCGTGTTGCCCCGCGTCAGTGCGTAGAGCACGACCACGACCGCGCACAGTGACAGGCCGACGACGGCCAGATTCCGCACGAGCCGGCCAGTCTCCTTCTGAAGAAGCGTTTGCTCCGGTTCGAGCGTCTGGAGGGTCTTGCCGATCTTGCCGATCTCGGTTCGCAGGCCCGTGGCGATCACCTCGGCCACGCCCTGGCCCTGAGTGATCATAGTGCCCGAGAAGACAGCGGGAAGGTCATCCCCGCCAGGCCGGAACGACGTTTGCGCTTCCGAAGAGGCCGCTTTTCGCACAGGCACCGATTCGCCTGTCAGCAGGGACTCATCCGCCGACAGGTTGATGCAATGACGCAGGATCGCATCGGCCGCCACACGGTCGCCCTCGCTGAGTAGGACCATGTCGCCCCGCACGACCTCCCGGCCGGCAATTCGCTTCCGCTGGCCGTCCCGAATCACCAGTGCTCGTGGGCTGGACAGGTCTCGCAGAGCATCCAGGGCCCGCTCGGTTCGCCGCTCCTGGATGATCGTGATGCCCATGACGACGAACACGAAGCCCAGGAGCATCAACGCCTCCTTCGGCTCGCCTAGCAGCAGGTAAACCACGCCGCAGGCCACCAGCAGCAGGAACATCGGCTCGCGAACGACCTCAAAGGCGATGGCCAAGGTGCCACGTCGTCGACTGCTGGGCAGTTCGTTCGGGCCGTCTTCGGCCAGCCGCTGGGCGGCCTGTTCTTCACGAATACCGCTGATCTGGGTGATGTCATATTGATCCGGCATTCTGAAAAGCGGGGACGGAGCACTCATTTCTGTTCCTTTGCCCTCGCCCCGGGCTTTCGGCCTCGCTTGGCGGGCGGGAGGGGGCTGCCCAGGAGGGCTTGGAGGTCGCTTGTTGAAACGGTACGGTTACCATTTCCGTGCTTCCCTGCGGGCGTTCCGGCAGGCGGCCGCGGGACACCGGGATCCTCGGGACAGCCGGCCAGTCATGCAGTCCCGTGTGGCTGTTTCTGCCCCCTGGGCCCGCGGGCATGGCACAGCGTCGGGCATGGTCGGCGAATGCAGCCATTCAACGTGGTCACCGGCCGCGACCATGGGTTGCCCCTGTTGGCGAGAACGCCAAGTTCATGGCAGAAGCGTACGTCAGGCCGGAGGGGGTGTCAAGGGCCCGGCTTCGCCGTGACAAGCCCGGGAACCAGAAACCTGGAACGGAACCGGGAACGGGGTACAGGCAGAGAAGGGGCAACTGTTAGAAAACGGGAATTATCCGAAGTCTAAGAATACGATGAACGAACTCGGTCTCTGGGGCGGAGGGGTTGGGGGTGTTTACACGCCTTGATGGAAACGGATCGGGAATGCACGTAAGACATATCATTACAGTCACTTGAGAGCACTGTGGGGGTGTTTACATTCAGGGGTTTTGTAAACAGTCCGTAGACGGGCGTCGATGATACGGGGGGGGACGGAACGCACGGGGTTCGGTGAGCTTGTCCCCCGCGACGCCTTGTCCGACGTAGCCTTGGCGACCTGTCCGGCGTAGCTCCCAGCGAAGCCGGAAGTCGGAAGCGCGGGGGCGTGGGGGGACGCGTGCTTGGCTGGGGCGGAGGTCCAGGCGGGGGCGTCGCCAGTTGACCGGGGGCGTCGTCGCTTTCTCCCTCTCTCACCGCGGCTCGCGAGGGGTGCGGACCTCGGCGGAGAAGTCCGAGTCCTGCTTGACGTACAGGGTCCGGGTGGGGAAGGCGAACTGGATGCCCTCCTCGTTGAACCGGCGGAGCAGCTCCATGTTGAACTCGTGGGTGAACTGGAGGTACTCCCACCAGTCCGGCGGGGTGAACCAGTAGTAGACGACGATGTTCAGGCTGAACGATTCGAACTCGTGGAAGTAGACGCGCCCGGGGTTGTCCGGGGGGAAGTGGTCGGCCCGGGCATCCAGCATCTGGCGGATGATCTCGACGGCGCGGGCCATCTTCTGGGGCGGCGTGTCGTAGGTGACCGTCACGTCCATGACCCGCTTGATGTATGGCCTGGCCGTGATGTTCTCGACGGCGGAGTCGGCCACGCGGGCATTGGGGACGGTCACCAGGTGCCCGCTGAGCAGGCGGATGCGGGTCGATCGCAGGCCGACCACCTCCACCACCCCGTCGTGGTCTCCGATCTTGACCCGATCGCCCATCTGGAAGGGCCGGTCGGCGAAGATGGTCACCGATCCGAACAGGTTCTTGAGCATGTCCTGGGCGGCCAGGGCGAACGCCAGGCCGCCGATGCCCAGCCCGGCAAGCATCGCGCCGACGTTCCACTTGAAGATATTCTGGGCGATGAACAGCAGGACGACGATGACGACGAAGATCCGCAGGGCCTTGCGGAGGATGGGGACGAGCTGGTCGTCCAGTTGGGTGCCGGTCCGGCTGGTCAAGCGGGTGAGGAACATCTCGATGACGTCCACCAGCCCGTAGATCGCCCACCCGGCGGCGATGGCGATGATCGCTTGGCAGACCCGCAGCCAGACCCACAGCGGGGTGCCCGGCAAGCCGTCGCCGAGGGTCATGAACGTGCCGGCCAACTGAAGGCCGAGCCCGAAGATCAGCAGGGCCGCCGGGCGGGCGAGGCTGCGGAGGATCATCCCCAGCGCCACCATCCGCCGGCGATCCATCATGGCCTTGCCTTGGCGGCTGAGGAGGTAGGAGACGATCTTGCCAACCGCCAGGGTGGCGATGAGGATGGCCAGGAGGATTCCCCACTGCTTGGCGTCGTTGCTGGCGAACAACTTCTCGTACCACTCCACCGCCTCGGCGGGGGCGGTGGTGGATTGGGTGGTCAGTTGCGTCGCCGAGTCCGCCTGCGCGAGCGTCAGCATTTCGGGCCTTTCCGAGAAATGCCGGTTGATTCCGGACGGGGGCCACTATAGCATCATCGCTGACACTTGTCACGATCGGGGACTGCGCGACGCCTAGGATCGCGCGGGCAACAGCGGCCCCCGAAAAACGCTGTAGAGATTTGCCCTTCTTGGCCGAAATGTCTATCCGAGCGCGCAAAACGACTGGCGCCGGGCGCAATGCGCCCGCCGCCGGGAAGACATAAGCGTCTCAAGGACCGGGGAAGGGCAGCGGTCAATCCTCCGCCGTTGCCTCCGAAGAGGTCTCCCTCCGCCTCTGACCTCCCCGGTCCTCTTGTCTATCGGCACGGTAGGTCCCCCTCTTGGCCAGAGACTGCGGCCACGGCGTTTTTCCTGCCCGCCGCGCCCCTGGGGCTCTGCCGTCCTTGCCCGCGGGCGCATTCTATAACTGATTCTTCATCAGAGTCTTACGATCAGCACCCACCGGCGGCCCGCGCCGATTCGGCGGGATTGAGCAAATCCTTCTTGACTGGGGGCTTGCGGGCCGATATTAGTAAGGCATGTGCACGCCGTGGCGAGTGGGCGGCGGACGTCCGTCCCACCGCGGCTATCAATTATGGATGACGGCCACTGAGTAGTCGGGCGCGCAGGCCGTCACTTTGGCGATGTCCGTCCGTGCAGCGGAAGCCGATATTTCATTCGCTTCTTTCGTGGTTCTGAAACGCACGGATTGCCACCGGCGGTCGCCGCCGCCGCACGGGCCGAAGCGGGCAACCATGCCCCCGTCCCGGGCGGCGGAGATTGAGACCAAAGGGCGCCGCGCTGGTGCGGACATCGATCATTCGTCACGCCTTGGCGTGACGAGGCCCTCGGGTCATAGAGATCAAAGGCAACTACAGTGGTTACCGGGTGGATACGCGAGGTTAGGGCGTCTGCGGCAGCGGTTGGGGTTTGCGCAGACTTCTCCTCGTCCTCCCAAGCATGCAACCGATCTTGGGTATCGCTCCAGAATCGCTAAACTTGCGTGTGGACCGCTGTGTGAGTTCCGCATGATCCGAGCTGGGCCTGCCAGGCCTGCATGCCCCTCCGCCTCGCGGCCTCCGCGCCGCACGAGGCGACCCTGATACTCGTTGCCGTCGGCCTGAAAGGGTACGACGATGACGCATTCAGCCTTCCTCGCCGTGGATGCCCCTGTCGGGGCCTGGTGGCTGGCGGGCGTGGCGGTGACCTGCCTGTTGCTCGGCACGCTCCTGGGGTTCCGCATCCGAGACATCCTCGACCGCAGGCAGAAGAACGCGCTCGAGAAGGAGTTGGAGGCCCGCATCCAGGCCGTGGAGGCCCAGGCGACCAGCATTCGCGCCAAGGCCGAGGCCGAGGCCAAGAGCGAGTTCCTCAAGCGCCGGCAGGAGTTCGACACCGAGACCCAGACCGCCCGGAGCGAACTGCGAAACGAAGAACGCCGCCTGGCCAAACGCGAGGACCTGATCGACCAGAAGGCCGAGACCCTCGCGGCCAAGGAACGTTCCATCGAGACCGCCGAAAAGGCAGTCAACGAACGGGAAAAGGCCCTGGTCGCCAAGGACCGCCAGCTCAACGACCTGATCGCCCAGCAGAAGAACCAGTTGATCAAGGTCGCCAACATGAGCGTCGAGGAGGCCCGGGCGATGCTGCTGGAAGAGGTGGAGAAGGACATCCAGCGCGAAGCCGCCCAGATCGTCCAGCGCGAGCTGGAAAGGGCGGAGGAAACGGTCGAGGAGAAGAGCCGGGAGATCATCGCCACCGCCATCCAGCGCTACGCGGCCGGGCACACCTCCGAGCGGACCGTCTCGACCGTCGACATCGCCTCCGACGACATGAAGGGTCGGGTCATCGGCCGGGAAGGCCGGAACATCCGCGCCTTCGAGAAGGCCACCGGCGTGGACGTGATCGTGGACGACACCCCGGGAGTGGTGGTGGTGTCGGGATTCGACCCGATCCGTCGGGAGGTGGCGCGGCAGAGCCTGGAGAAGCTCATCCTTGACGGGCGGATTCACCCCTCCCGGATCGAGGAGGTGGTCGCCGAGACGCAGACGGAGGTGAACCGCCGGGTGGTGGATCTGGGCAAGCAGGCGTTGCTGGACGCCAACGTCCGCGGGGTGCACGCCAAGCTCACGCAACTGCTGGGCAGGCTGCACTTCCGGACCAGCTACGGTCAGAACGTGCTGACGCACTCGATCGAGGTGGCGTACCTGGCGCAGATGATCGCCGGCGAGCTGGGCCTGAACGGGTCGATCGCCCGGCGGTGCGGGCTGCTGCACGACATCGGCAAGGCGGTGGACCACGAGGTGGAAGGCGGGCACCCCGCCATCGGCGCCGAGCTGTGCAAGCGGTACGGCGAGAAGGAGCCGGTCATCGAGGCGGCCGAGGGGCACCACGGCGACGTCGAGGTCAAGTACATCTACACGCCGATCGTCGCCGCCGCCGACGCCATCAGCGCCTCCCGCCCCGGCGCCCGGCGCGAGACGCTGGAGCGGTACATCCAGCGGCTGGAGAAGCTCGAGGAGATCGCCGG
Source organism: Phycisphaerae bacterium (assembly GCA_035686585.1). GTDB lineage: Bacteria > Planctomycetota > Phycisphaerae > SM23-33 > SM23-33 > DASRZG01. The sequence goes on along the minus strand of DASRZG010000271.1, from coordinate 22,437 downwards.
CGCGTTCGAGGGCGTCAAGCAGGCCTTCGCCATCCAGGCCGGGCGGGAGGTGCGGGTGATGGTCGATGCCGAGAACATCGACGACCGCCTCTCCGGCAAGATCGCCCACGACATCGCCAAGCGGATCGAGGAGGAGATGCAATACCCCGGCGAGATCCGCGTGACGTTGATCCGCGAGCTGCGGTACGTGGAGTACGCGAGGTAAGGGCCGGAATACCGGAATACCGGATTACCGTGGGACCGGAGGACCGGAATACCGGGAGACCGGATTACCGTTGGTTCCGGAACCAGGAACCGGGCAGCGCCCACGCCCACGCACTGCGCTGCGTGGGAGGGCAGCACGCAAACCGCGTCATTCCTCGCGCTGTTGTCTTCCTTTCCCTTCACCACTCGCCGTTGTCGTCTACTATGAAGGTATGAGCCGCCATGGGCCGGAGATCGTCTGCGACGCGATGCTGGGCGGGTTGGCGCGTTGGCTTCGGGCGGCAGGGTACGACGCGGAGTTCTCCTACGGCATCGGCGATGAGGAGCTGATCCTGCGGGCGCTGCGGACGGGGGCGGTGCTGCTCAGCAGCGACGGGGGGCTCTTTGATCGGAACGTGATCCGCCACAAGACGGTGCGAGCGCTGTACGTGCCGCGCGACCTGCCCAAGGCCCGGCAGCTCGCGTTCGTCCTGGGCGAGCTGGGGCTGGGCGTGCGGGAGGAGTCGCGGTGCATGGCCTGCGGCGGGGCGCTGGAGGAGGTGGACAAGGCCGCGGTGCGCGAGGAGGTGCCGGCCAAGGCCTACGCCGCCCACGACCGTTTCTGGCGGTGCGACCGGTGCGGCAAGCTGCTGTGGCGGGGGACGCACTGGCGGAAGATCGCCGCCGTGCTGGACCAGATCCGCTGTCGTTGACATCCGCCGGCTGGGGCGTATATTCGGGGGCTCTTGTCGGTCCGGGCCCCTCGCATGCGCCGCGGCGGGCCGGGGCTGTGGTGCTCGAAGGCCTCTGATAACGGAGTGAACGGTTCGATGAACATCGTGATGATGGGCGTTCAGGGCTCGGGGAAGGGGACGCAGTCGAAGCTGCTGGCGGAGAAGCTGCACCTGCCGCACGTGTCGACGGGCGACCTGTTTCGCGACAACCTCGGCCGGGGAACGGAGTTGGGCAAGCGGGCCAAGGAGTTCATGGACAAGGGCGAGCTGGTGACCGACGAGCTGGTCTGCGACATGGTGGCGGACCGGCTTTCTCAGCCGGACGCGGCCGGAGGGTGCATCCTCGACGGCTTCCCCCGCAGCAGCTTCCAGTTGGCGGCGCTGGAGACGATGAAGCCGGTGGAGCACGCGGTGCTGCTGGAGCTGGACGACGAGATGGCCCTGGCCCGACTGGGCGGGCGGAGCGAGTGCGGCAAGTGCCAGATCATCTACGGCGCCAACCGCCCGCCGAAGGCGGCGGGGGCCTGTGACGAATGCGGCGGGCCGCTGAAGGTCCGCGGCGACGACCAGGACACCGAAGCCATCCGCAAGCGGATCGAGATGTACCACAAGGAGATCGACGCGCTGGTGCGGTTCTACGACGGGAAGGGCGTGCTGCACCGCGTCAGCGCCGCCGGGACGGTCGAGGAGATTCAGGCCGCCGTCCTGGCCGTGCTGGGCAGGTAGCGCCCGCGGTGCCGATTTCCCCCGGGCGGGCCCTGTCGGCGAGGCCCGCACCCGGGGCCGGGCCGGCCCGAAGGGTCGCGCCGGCTTGACCGGCATTTCCACCAGGGGGCTGCCGTTTCGCCCGGCCTTGCCGGCGGGGGGGAAGGGCGGAATTCCTGCCCTGCGCGGGCGGTGTTCGGGTACACTAATAGATAAGCGGCAGCTTGAGCAGTGGAGGTGTGTGTTCGCGCGGAGGCCGCGGCTCGGCATCGTGGCAGCACCGAAGCCGTCCCCGTGTCCGCGCTGTTGGAGAGGCCCATGTCTTTTCCGCGAGCCCAGACGAGGGGCGGGGCGCCCAGGCTGGAACAGCTCGAACCAAGGCTACTGTTGGCCGGCGACCTGTGCATCAGCGAGTTCATGGCCGACAACGACTCGACCCTGGCCGACGAGGACGGGCAGTTCTCCGACTGGATCGAGATCCAGAACGCCGGCGTCTCGGCCGTCAGCCTGTCCGGGTGGTTCCTGACCGACGAAGAAGCCGACCTGACCAAGTGGGCGCTGCCCGACGTCACCATCGCCGCCGGCGGACGCTTGGTGGTGTTCGCCTCGGACAAGGACCGCACCGACCCGGCCGGGGAGCTGCACACCAACTTCAAGCTCAACGACGAAGGGGAATACCTGGCGCTGGTTCGCCCGGATGGCGTCACCGTTCAGCACGCCTACGCGCCCTACTACCCGCCGCAGGTGGGGGATGTATCCTACGGCGTGAACATCACTTCGGCCGTCTCCCCGCTGGTGACGGCGGGGGCCCTGGCGGCGGTGGAGGTCCCGGCCGACGCGTCGGACGGGACGGGCTGGACGGGCGATCCGGCCAGCGAGCCGTTCGACGAGACGGCGTGGGTGGTCGGGGCCACGGGCGTGGGGTTCGGTTTCCCCCCCCTGGCGGCCACGGACATCTCCGGGGCCATGATGGGCGTGCATTCCTCCGCCTACCTGCGGATCCCCTTTGTCGTCGGGGAGGACGACCTGTTCCAGTCGCTGCAGTTGCGGATGAAGTACGACGACGGGTTCGTCGCGTATGTCAACGGCGTGGAGGTGGCCCGCCGCAATGCCCCGGCGACACCGTCGTGGGACTCGGCCGCCCCCGCCGACCGGCCCGACGGCGAGGCGCAGGCCTTCGAGGTCATCGACATCTTCGACACCGCCGCGGTGCTGCTGGAGGGGGTGAACGTCCTGGCCATCCACGGCCTGAGCAGCGGCGCGGCGGATACGGACTTCCTGGTCCTGCCCGAGCTGGACGGGGTGTCCATCACCTTCGGCGCGGACCGCTACTACGCCGATCCGACCCCCGGCGCCGCCAATTCCGTCGGCTTCGAGGGCCTGGTCGCGGACACGAAGTTCAGCGTGGGCAGGGGGTTCTACGACACGGCTTTCGACGTGACCGTCACCTCGGACACGCCGGGGGCGACGCTGGTGTACACCACCAACGGCTCGATCCCGACGCTGATCAACGGCACGCAGGTTCCGCCCGCCGATGGCGACACCCCGCCGTCGGTCACGCTGAACATCGCCGGCACCACGACGCTGCGGGCGGCGGCGTTCCAGGTCGGCTGGGAGCCCACCAACGTCGACACACAGACCTACATCTTCCTGGATGGGGTCGTCGCCCAGCCCGCCCTGCCGGCGGGGTTCCCCGCCAGTTGGGGGTCAGCGGGGGCGGCGGACTACCAGATGTCCCCCACCGTGGTCGCCGCCTACGGCGTCGAGGGGATGAAGCAGGCCCTGCTGGGCCTCCCGACCGTCTCGCTGGTGATGAGCCTGTCGGACCTGTTCGGGACCATGGGCATCTACTCCAATCCTTCCGCCAAGGGAATGGGCGCGGAGCGGCGGGTCTCGATGGAGTGGATCAACCCCGACGGGACGCCGGGCGTCCAGGCGGACGCGGGCATCCGCATCCAGGGGATGAGCGGGCGGGGGCTGCCGAAGAAGTCCTTCCGCCTGGTGTTCCGCAGCATGTACGGCGACTCGAAGCTGGAGTACCCCGTCTTCGCCGATTCGCTGGTGGACTCGTTCGACCACCTGATCCTGCGGGCGGGCATGAACGACTCGGTCTACGGCGACGTCAGCGGCGCGCAATACACCCGCGACGGGTGGGCGATGCAGACCTACCGCCAGATGGGGCAGGTGGCGCTGTACGGCACCTACGTGCACCTGTACATCAACGGCCTGTACTGGGGCCTGTACAACCCCATCGAGCGGATCACGTCCGCCTGGGCGGCTTCGCAGATGGGCGGGGAGAAGGACAGCGACTGGGACGTTTTCAAGGCCAACGCCGTGGTGGACGGCAACTCCACGTACCGCCAGACGCTGTTCCAGATCGCCAACGGACAGGGCCAGTACGGCGCGATCGGCAAAGCCCCGGCCTACGAGCAGCTCAAGCAGTATGTCAACGTCGAGGCCGTCGCCGACTACGCGATCCTGAACTTCTACGCCGGCACCGGCGACTGGCGCGACGGCGTCAACTACGCCAGCTACAACAAGCGGGATGACAACCCCGGGTACAGCCCGCTCATCTGGGACGCCGAGAACGTCCTGGAAAGCGTGACGGCGAACGTCACCAGCTCCACCTGCGCCGAGATCCAACTGCACCGGCTGCTGCTGGCCAACGACGACTACCGCACCATGGTGGCCGACCGTATCTACATGCACTTCTTCCACGGCGGGGCGCTGACCGTTGCCGCCAACCGGGCGCGGTACGACGCCCTGATGGACTCCATCGACCCCGCCATCAAGGGCGAGGAGGCCCGCTGGGCCGACGGTGCTTCCGGGTCGCCCTTCAGCTACGCCCGGTGGCTGTCGGAGTGGAACTGGGTGGACAACACCTTCCTCACCGCCCGCCCGGCCGTGGCCATGCAGCAGTTCATCAGCAACGGCATGTACCCCACGATCGGTCCGCCCACGCTCAACCAGCACGGCGGGCAGGTGCCCGCGGGGTTCGAGCTGGAACTGACCGCCGCCGCCGGGGAGATCTGCTTCACGCTCGACGGCACGGACCCGCGCATGATGGGCGCCGATTCCGGGCAACGGCACCCCCACGCCACCGTGTACACCGGGCCCGTCCGGCTGGACGGAAACGCCCACGTCATGGCCCGCGTGCGGGGGACCGACGGGCAGTGGAGCCCCTTGGTGGAGGCCTTCTTCACCGTCGCCGACTCGCCCGTTCAGATCGGCGAGATCATGTACAACCCCGCCGGCGATCCCGGCGTGGTCGCGGTCGTGGACGAGGACTTCGACGGCGGAGCCGGCCTCTTCGCCCCGCGGGTGGGCAACTGGTCGCTGTCGGCCGGAAAGTACGTCGCCGCGCCCGTCTCCTACAAGCCCGGCGCGAACGTCACCGCCATCAACCTGGCCCTGTCGGTGGTGCCGCTGCAGGCCGATCTGCCCAAGCAATTCGTGATTTCCGCGGACGTCCGCGCCTCCGCCGCCGTCTCCCAGCCGCTGGTGGTCTTCGACTACCACAGCCCGGACAACTTCAAGTTCGCTGGCTGGCACAACGGCAGGTGGGAGATGGGCCGCCGCGACTTCAACGGGTCCAACACCGTGTGGTACGTCGATACCTGGGCGAACGGGACACTGACGCCCGGCGTGGACTATCACCTGGAGGTCTCCGTGACCGAGCAGGCCGCCAGCCTCCATGTCAACGGGCAGTGGGTGCTGGCGTGGGACTTCTCCGAAGACCTGCCGGAAGGCCGCGTGGGCCTGGCCACGGTGAACGGCGGGGCGTCGTTCGACAACGTCCTGCTCCAGACCGCGTTCAACAACGACGACTACGAGTTCGTCGAGCTGACCAACGTCAGCGAACGGACGGTTTCGCTGAAGGGCATGCGCTTCGACGACGGCATCGAGTTCACGTTCGGGGACCTGGCGCTGCCCCCGGGCGGGCACGTGGTGGCGGTGAGCAACCCGGTCGCCTTCGCCGTGCGATACGGCGCCGACGGGATCGTCGTGGCCGGGACGTACAAGGGCAACTTCTCCAACGCGGGCGAGCACGTCAGCCTGGTCGATGGGGCCGGGGTCTCCGTGGCCGGCTTCGACTACGCCGACTGGTACCCGGCCGCCGATGGCGAGGGGATGTCCCTGACCGTGGCGGAGCCGTCCCTGCTGTCCGACCCGCTGGGCTGGCGGCCCAGCGCGTACGCCGACGGCACGCCGGGGTGGGCGGTGAACGTCCTGATCAACGAGGTTTGCCCCCGCGGGGCCGGGGCCGAGGGCGACTGGATCGAGCTGTACAACGCCTCGCCCGTGGCCGTCGAGCTGGGCGGGATGTACCTCAGCGACGATCCCGGCCAACCGGCCAAGTACCGGATCGCCGACGGCGTGACGGTGGCGGCGGGCGAGTACATCGTGTTCAACCAGCGGGACCACTTCGGGGCGTTCTTCGCCCTGGGCAACCACGGCGGCAGCGTGGTCCTGTCGTCGGTGGCGGTGGATCACCCGCTGCGGGGATATCGCCAGTCGGCGGCGTATGGCGGAGCGGCGGCCGGGGCGACCTTCGGCCGGTACGCCACGGCCGGCGGTGTGGACTTCGTGCGGCTGGACTCGCCGACAATGGGCCTGCCCAACTCCGGCCCGTTGATCGGCCCGGTGGTGGTCAGCGAGATCATGTACCACCCCGTCGGCGGCGGTTACGAGTTCATCGAGCTGCACAACGCCACCGGTTCGCCCGTGTCGCTGGTGGACGTCAGCCATCCGACGCACGCCTGGCGGATGGGGGGGGACGTGTCCTGGACGTTCTCGGCCGGCGACGTGATCCCCGCCGGCGGGTACGTGCTGGTGTCGGGGGTGGACCCGGCCTTGCTGCGGGCGGCGTACGGGCTGGGGCCCGAGGTGGCGATCTACGGCCCGTGGAGCGGGTCGCTGAGCGATTCGGGCGGGGTGGTGGAGGTGTCGGCGCCGGGTGTGCCGGACGCGGGCACCGGGACGTGGTCGTACGTGACGGTGGAGCGGATCGAGTACGGGTACTCCTGGCCCTGGCTGCGGGAGCCCGGCGGGCACGGGCCCTCGCTGGAGCGGATGGGCCTGGCCGTCTACGGCAACGATCCGCTGAACTGGCAGGACACGCACGGCGGCGGATCGCCCGGGGCGGCCAACCTGGTCAACCCGGCCGGACCGGTCGCGGACGCGGGGCCGGCGCTGATGGTCGGCTTCGGCCCGCCGGCGACGGCGCAGTTGAACGGGACGATCTCCGACGACGGTTTCCCGCTCAGCGGAGAGCTGACGGCCACCTGGACGCTGGTCAGCGGGCCGGGGTGGGTCGAGTTTGACGACCCGCACGCCGTGGACGCCGTCGTGACCTTCGAGACGCAGGGCCAGTACACGTTCCGGCTGACGGTTACCGACGGCGACCTGTCGGCATGGGACGAGACGGTTGTGACGGTCACGCCGCCGGTGTACGCCTCGGCCTCGGCTGTGCCGACCTCCGGGATGGTCGGCATGACGGTGACGTTCACCGGCCTGGCGACGGGCGGGACGCCCGGCGCGGGCATGGGCGGCTTCTTCATCTACCGCTGGGACTTCGCCGACGGCGGCACGTCGGAACGGATTCAGCCCAGCCACCGCTACGATGACTGGGGCGTCATGGAAGTGGTCCTGACGGTGAGCGACGGGTATACAGCCGCCACGGACACGGTGCTGGTCTACGTCGCGCCCTTCCTCGGCGACGCCAACGCCGACGGCGTGGTGGGCATCGCCGACCTGGCGGCGCTCGCGGATAACTACGGCAAGGTGGGAGCGACCTGGATGGAGGGAGACTTCTCCGGCGACGGGAAGGTGGGCATCGCCGACCTGGCCACCCTGGCCGATCACTATGGCGAGCGGGCCGATGGCGCCGCCCAGGTCGGCGGGTCGGCCGAGACGCCCGAGCAGGTCCCGCCGCCGCCGCCGGCCGAGACCGCCGCGGCGATTCCGACGGCTCCGCAGGACCCGGAGGCCGTGACCGTGGCCGCCGTGGTCCCTGAGACCGACCTCTCGACCGGGACGGCGCCGCTGACGGTCGAGCCGGAGCCCGCGGCCAACCGGCCCGCGCCGGCGGACGACGCGTCAGGGACCGCCCCCGCACAGGACGAAGAGCTGCTGCCGGACATCCTGGCGTCGGTGGAGCTGCTGCCCTGAGAACGGATGCGAGGGCCGGAGGACGCCGGCAACGCCCCCGACGGGGCAGGCTTGACCGAGGCATCCGGTCCGAGCGGTCAGCTTGACTTGAATACGATCTCGACCAGCTCTCCCGGCATCAGGTGCACGTCGGGAGGCATCGTGATCATCACCGGCAGGCCCCATTCCAGCCGGGCGGGGTCGCGCCGCTGGTGGGGGGGGACTTCCTCGAACTGCGGGCCGATGCTGAGTATCTCGGCCCGGCCCATCCGGCGCTGCGACGAGCGGGAGCGGACCACCACCTCCATGCCCACGGCCGGCTGGATCCGCTGATCCTCGCGGACGTAGGCGATGATGCGCGTCTGGCGATCGGGGGCGATCAACAGGATGTCCTCGCCGGCCTGGACCGTCTGCCCGGGCTCGCGGAGGATGGCGCAGATCGTGCCGGACGCCGGGGCCTGCAGCTCCATCGCCTTCAGCCGGAGCTCGAGCTCCTGTCTCCGCTTGTCCTGGGCCTCGCGCTGTCGGCTGATGGGATCTAGAAAGGTACTATCCTTAAGTGGATCGGCGTTGGGATGGGCCTTGAGGCGATCGCGGGCGGCCTGGAGGTTCAGCTTCGCCTGCTCGATCTGATCGGCCGTGCCGCGGATGATGGCGTCGCTGCGGTCACGCTCCAGGGTCAGGTCCACCACCGTCTGGAAGGAGGCGGCGTGAGCCTCCTCGAGCTGCTGGGCCTGCGCCAGCAGCTTGTTGTACCGTTCCAGGCGGGCCTTCTCGCTTGCTGTCCGGGTCTGCAGGTCCAGGATGACCAGCTCCGTCCGCTCCACGTCCAGCGCCAGGCGGCGCGCCTCCAGCAGGCGGTCATAGCCCCGTTCGGCCTGCTCCTGCTGCAAACGGGCCCGCGTGGCCTCCACCTCGGCCTGGAGGGCCTCGACGTCCTTGGTCAGCGCGTCCAGGGCCGCCTGGACCGACTTGTCCTCGAGCTGGGCGACGACCGTGCCCTCCTCCACCCGCTGAAACAGCTTTACCGGCTCCTTCAGCTTGGAGAGGTACCCGGGGTACTGGCTGCGAACGGGGATCCGCGCAGCCTCGACCTCTCCGACCGCGTTGGGCATGCTCGCACGGCGCTGCCACAGGGCGCCCGTGCCCAGCACCGCCGCCGCGAATACCACCACCGGCACGAGCTGGTATCGCACGCGGCGCCAGTGCTGGCTGAGCGGGGTCGGGATGGGTCGCAGCCGGTCCGCCATCGATCAGATCTCCGATTCGTCTTCCCTGAGGTACAGCGCCGCCTGGTCCACGCCGTCGATTCCCTGCAATTCCGTCAGAAGCTCCCGGCTGCGGGTGGGATTGCGCAGCAGCAGGCGGTACGACAGGTCCACGCCGCCCTCCGAGCCGCCCCGCTGACTGGCCAGTTGCACCCGTGCGCCGTGGCGCCTCAACACACCCCGCAGGGCCCCGGCGAACGACCCGCCGCCCGTCCAGTGCAGCGACAGCACCACGTCATACCGGTGCCGGCTACCGAACATCGTCATCCGCAGGTACAGGAAGATCGCGCCGACGCACAGGCACCCCAGCACCGCCGTCGCCAGCCGCTGCGTGCCCACCGCCAGCCCCAGCGAGATCGCCCACAGGATGAACACCGTGTCCCGCGTGTCCTTCAGCACGTTCCGGAAACGCACCACCGCGAACACCGCCAGCAGGCCGAACGCGATCACGATGTTGCCCTGCATCAGCACCATCACCAGCGCCACGATCACCGGAAGCACCACCAGCGAGGCCACGAACATCCGCGAATAGCTCAGCCCCAGGTGCGTCCACATGTACACCCACCCGATCACCTGCCCGATCGCGAACGCCAGCAGCACGATCAGCAGCGTCGCCTCCACCCCGCCGGTTCCCACGTCGCTGCGGAGCACCATCTCCCACAAGTTGTTCACGCCTGCACCTCCACCGGTCCGCTCCGGCGGATCCGCCCCACCAGCCGGCCCGGGCGGTGAAGGGCCTGCACGCACGCGACGTACTTGGCCATCGAACGCCGCTGGAGATCGAACACGCGGACCATCCCCGACAGCCAACTCGGGAACCGGTCGGTGAACTTCACCTCCAGGACCACCCCGCCGATCGCCGGGTAGACCGCGCGGGCCGGGTCCGGAAGCACGAACGCGCCGTCGTAGCCCGTGGCCGAGATCTTCCGGTCGAAGGTCACCCGCACCGAGTTGTCCTTCGGCGTCACGTACGCCTCGCGGATGTAGGACACGAATACCTGCCCCTGGGCCCCAATCCGGTGCGACAGCGAGTTGAACCGCTCCAGCGACCCGAACTGCCCGCTGGTCGGCTCGTGCAGGTCGCGGTAGCTGGGAAGGTGCCCGGCCAGAAGGGGCAGCACCCGGGGCCGCCTCACCGCCGCTCGCTGCTTGCAGATCACGCTGTCCAGCCGGCGCTTGATCTCGAAATAGGCAGGTTGGTCCTCGCGGTCGTTGTAGAACCGGATGCGGAGCTTGAACCGGTTCCGTTCCCCGTGCTGGGTCGCCCGGCACAACGCCAGGTCCGCGCTGTCCAGGTACAGGCTGTGGACGGCGTATTCGTGATTGGGATTGCCCGCCGCGTGCTCGTCGGGCTCCAGGTAGCTGCTGACGAAGTCGCGCACACCGCGGGCGCAGTTCTCATCGATCAGGTACTTCAACTCGAACCGGCTGCTTTGGAGCGTGTGTTGAGACAGCATAAGCGCTCGCTCCGCCAAGGTCTTGCGCAGCGTACATGGCCTGTCACCAAGGCCGACGGGTGCGGGCAGACCCGTCACGCGCCAAGACATAATCACTGATTGTACCACGGCGGCAAACAACTTGGCAACCAGGGTATATCCGTTTCTTCGACAGCCTCTTACGCGGTGGACATCCTCACCGGCGCGGCGGCCGCTTGCGTTCCGGGCGGTTTCGGCGATGATAGGGAGATGATTGGCGGCGCCTGTGCCATCCCGTCGCGGATCTGCCTCAGGCCGGCCCTGCTCGCGTGCGCGGCCGCGGTGGTCGCGGGGGTGATCGATTGCCCCCGAGAGGCGCCGGCCCAACTCCCCCCGGCCAGCCGCCCGGCCGCTGTGACCAAGGAGATAGCCCCCGTGACGACGCGACTCAGCCGGAAGGTGGACCGCGTCATCGATGGGCACGTCCATTTCCGCCGCTTCAGCCGGCTGGAGCCGTTCCTGCAGCTTCGGCAGCAGGTGGGCGTGGACCGGATGAACGTCGTCTGCATCCTCAACCCCGCCACGGCCGAGGGCAACGCCATGGCCCTGGTCGCCAAGGCCGCCGGGGCCGGGACCATCTACTGCTTCGGCGGGCTCGACCACACCACCTACAAGTCCGGCGGAAAGGTCAAGGTGCCGTCGCTGGCCGACCAGGTCGACCTGCTGATGGAGGCGGGATTCGACGGGGTCAAGCTCATCGAGGGCAAGCCTTCCGTGCGGCACGACTGGTACCCCTTCGACATGGACGGCGACTCCTACCGCGACTTCTGGGCCCGCGCCGAGCAGCGCGACGTCCCCATCGTCTGGCACGTGGCCGATCCGGCGGCCTTCTGGGGGGCCAAGGGCTCCTCCCAGCCGGACTGGAACTACGGGGGCGAGCACCCGACCAAGGACCGCCTGCACCAGGAGGTCGACAACGTCCTGACCCGCCATCGGAGGCTCCGGGTGATGCTGGCGCACTTCTCCTTCCTCGCCGGCGACCTGCCCCGGCTGACGAAGCTGATGACCGACCACCCCAACGCCCGGCTCGACATGGCCCTGGGCTGGGACCTGCTGTACGAGCTGTCGGACGACGTGGGCAAATCGCGGGCGTTCTTCCTCGCCTTCCAGGACCGCATCGTCTACGGCACGGACACCTCCGACCGCAACCACCCCTCGCTGGCGCGGCAGAAGGCCCAGGCCATCCGCCGGTTCCTCGAGACCGACGAGACGTTCACCCTCCGCGGCCAGAAGGGCTCCGGCGGGCGGACGAAGATCCGCGGGCTGTCGCTGCCGAAGGAGGTCCTGGCCAAGATCTACGCCTCGAATTTCGAGGCCCTCGCCGGCGCCGACCCCAAGCCGCTGGACATGGTCAAGGCCAAGGCGTACTGCCGCCGCGCCGCCGAAGTCACCGCCGCCCTCACCGGCACCGCCCCCGCCGACACCACCCCCGGCCAGGCCCTCGCGGCGCTCGAGAAGATCCGCCCATGACCCATTCCGCCCAACCCGGTGAACCGCCGCCCGCGGTCGAATGGCGCAAGCGGCGGGACCTCATCCGGAAGGGGTTGAAGGACCTGGCCTACCTCCCCAGATCGCCCGCGGTGTGGAGCGCGACCATGGCGGCGGTGGCGTATTCGCGGCAGCGCATGGCCGGTACCGCCGACCTGAACCGGTGGGCGATGATGCACGGGCTGCCCGGCAGCGCACGCTATGCCGAGCTGGGCCGGCGGGCCCTGGTGCTGTGGCACGGCACCAGCGCCGTCCGGGCGGAGAAGATCCGCCAGGTGGGCCTGTTTCCCAAGAAGGGCGTCTGGGCGACGGCCGAGCCGAAGCTGGCCCACTGCTTCAGCCGCAACCGCGGAACGGCCTTCGCCGCCGGCTCGGCCATGTTCGTGCTGGTGTTCGACCGGGAGGCGATCGACATCCCCTTCGAGATGGCCTCGGAGCGGGACACGCTGCGGTTCCGCTCGCACGTGGGTCCGGAGAACTTCGAGTACGTCCTGTGGGACGACCGGATCGACTTCGTGGGCGTCCGGCCCCTGCGGCGTCCCAAGCCGTGGGGCCGGGCCGCCTTCAAGCGCGTCTCGGGCCGGTGGGTCCCGCGGTCGCGCCCGCCCGTGCGGTTCGACGCCGACCGCAGCTACGAAGACCTCCCCGGCTGGCTGGACCTGAGCGTCCGGCGGGTGCTGGAGCATTTGGGCCGGGCCGGCGGCGTGGAGATCTTCTCGTCCCTGTACGCCACCATCGACCCGCCCGAGGCCCTTCGCCACGAGGACATCTTCGCCGCCCTCGACCGCCTCTGCCGCCTGGGCCCCGCCGGCGCGGGCGGGGCGAGGCTGTTCTCGCTGAAGGAAGATTCGAGACAGGCGTGAATGAGTTAAGGAATGCCTTCACCATGAACATCCTCTGGATCACCACCGATCACCAGCAGTGGCGGACGATCGCCGGGCGCAGCGCCTGCCGGATGCCGAACCTTCAGCGGCTGATCGATCGCGGGCTGCTGTTCCACCGGCCTTATGCGCCGATGTCGGTGTGCTGCCCGGTCCGGGCGATGTGGGCCAGCGGGGCCTGGCCGTGGCACAACGGGGTGTACACGCAGGTCCACTCGGCGCCGTCGATCTCGCGCGACATGTGGCCGGGGGTGGTCGGCTATGCCGACCGGCTGCGGGAGGCAGGCTACCGGACGGGCTTCGTGGGCAAGTGGCACGCCAGCCAGGTCCGCCCGCCGTTTCACTTCGGCTTCGACGAGGTGGCCTATCCGCGGAGCTGCCCCGGGGCGCTGCCGCCGGGCAAGGCGTTCCGGCCGGAACCGGCCCTGCCGGCCGACCTGCCGCCGATGCGGTACACGCCCGTCCGACAGTTCCGCTGGCCCGGCAGCGAGCCGTTCGACATGTGGGGCCACAACGAGGGGCCCGTCGAGCGCCTCGGCACCCACCGCCTGGCGGCGGCCGCGTGCGAGCTGCTGGCCGAGTTCGCCGCCGGCGACCGGCCCTGGCATCTGGCCGTGCACTTTCCCGAGCCCCACGACGCCTACCGCCCGCACGTCCGCTTCCTGGAAGGCTACGACCCCGCCGAGATGCCCGTCCCGGCCAGCTTTCACGACGATTTCGCCGGCAAGCCCGGCATGCACCGGCGCGAGTCGGAGACGTGGGGGCATTTCGACGAACGCGACGTCCGCCAGGGCACGGCCTACTACTTCGCCTACTGCACCCAGATCGACGACGCCGTCGGGCGGATCCTCGACGCCCTCGACGCGACCGGCCAGACGGACGACACCCTCATCGCCTTCTGCTGCGACCACGGCGACCTCGTCGGCGCCCACCACATGTGGATCAAGAGCTGGATGCCCTACGAGGAAGATTGGTTGATGCCGATGTTCCTGGCCGGTCCGGGGGTCCCGGCCGGCGGGGTCACGGATCATCTCGTCCAGACGCACGACCTGCCGCACACCTTCTGCGAGCTGGCCGGTGCTGAGCCGCTGCCGCACCCCGACGGGCGGAGCCTCCTGCCGCTGCTGGCCGAGCCGGCCCGGGACGACTGGGAGGACGCCGTCCTCTGCGCCTGCTACGGCTGCGAGTTCTTCGTCACCATGCGGATGGTCATCACCCCGCGGTACAAGCTCGTCGCCAACGGCTTCGATTACGACGAGCTGTACGACCTGGCCAACGATCCCGACGAGATGCACAACCTCATCCGCGACCCGGCCCACGCCGCCGCCCTGGGCGAGCTCCGCGCCAAGCTGTACGAGCTGATGACCCGTTGCGGCGACCCCTACGGCGACCGCCCCGCCGAAGGCCTCCCCGGCGCCGGCCGACTCAGCCGCTACGGCGGGCCGAGGTACTGGCCGAGGAATTAGGCTCGGGCTGAGGCGTCCCCTCATGGGCCGCGAACGACGAGAACACCGGGCAGACAGGAACGGGCTCTATCCTCTACGGTCGAACCCCGCATCGCCTCTCCCCCCCAGCCAGACCGGGTGCCCCGGCCGAACGTCCCGTTCTCATCCTCTGTGAGCGGAGCGGCATGCCCCGGTCGCACCCGCCTTCCAGCCCGAAAGGGCGGAATAGGCTAGCCCACCGCGGAAGCGGTGGGTTAAGGTCAGCGATCAGAAGGGCCCAGCCCCTTCAGGGGCGGGACATGAGGGCCCGAGGGAATGTGCCGCCCCTGAAGGGGCTTGACGATTCTCCCCCGCCTCCTTCCCCCCGCTACCGCGGGGGGCTAGCATGGGCCGCCCCTGACGGGGCTGGGCGTTCCTTCGGAGCGAAACGAGCACACTCGACACGTACACAACGGGTTGCCCGGCTCCCCTCCTAAAACGGTGACCGCCCCGGGTCTCCCGGCTCTTCTCCGCCCGCCTGGATGTGAGGTCTGGACCTTGTCGGGTCAAGAGGCCGCCTTGACCGCGCGGAGCTTGTCGATCATGGCCACGAGGCGGGCACGCAGGGCGGTCAGGGCCTGGTAGTCGGGGAGGGTGGCGTAGAAGTCGGTCTGGCCCTGCGTCAGGGCGGTCAGGTCGCGCCCGGCCGGGATGGCCTTGAGGAACGCGTCGAACTCGCCCGCCACTTGGTCGTGTACGGGGCCGGCGGTGTCGGCCAGCAGCTTCCGGACGGTCGCGGCGTAGCGCATGTCATCCCACGCCTCACGCAGGCCCTCGTAGGCGAGGGTGGGCACGTGCCTGCCGGGCGTGCGGTGCGGGTAGGCGACCACCCAGTCCGCGTCGCCGGGGTCGGCGTCGAATTCGTTCCACGGGCTGCCCGGGAAGAAGTCGTAGCACCAGAACCAGTGCGACTTGAGGTCATACCGGTACAGCCGCAGGCCCATGTTGAACCGCGCCCCGCCCAGGCCGGTGATGCCGGTGGCGGAAGTGTACCCCCACACCTCCTTGCCCTGCTGCCTGCCCAGCTCGGCGATGGCCTCGTAGTCGCCGTTGCAGACGAGGATGTCGCTGATCGGGGCCAGCATCCTCGCCCAGCGCAGACGGTTCATCGTCACCCCGTACACCCGCAGGTTCGGCGCCGCCTCCTTGATCTGCCGGTACCGCAACGCCGCCTCGGGCATCAGCCGCTCGGTGGGCTCGTCGTAGTGCAGCAGCGTGATCTCCGGCCAGCCTTTCTTCGTCTTCACGAACGCGTTGAACTGGCGGACGCACTCCTTGTAGGCCCCGTTGATGACCTCGTCGTCCATCCGGGCGACCGTGGCGGTCTTGCCGCCGACGGAGGTCTTCTCGGCCGGCTGGCGGTCGTACAGCCGCATCAGGTCCCTCTCGAGCATCCCGCGGCGATCGTTGCCGAGGGCGATGGTGACGGCCCCGTCGATGCCGGCGGCCGCGAGGGCGTCGATGACCTTCTCCGTCTCCGCCAGGTCCAGCGCCAGCTTGCCGTCGACGAGCTTCGGGTCCCAGCCCAGGCCGGAGTAGAACCACAGCATGCCGTTGATGCCGTGGTCCTTCCAGTCGCGGGCGGTCTCGACGTCCGGCACGATCCTCGTGGCGCAGAACGCCCCGATCCAGCGATCGGGCGCCGCCAGGGCGTACGGGCGGACCTTCACCGTCATCGGGACGCGAAGGGCCTCCCGGCCCGCGGCCTGAAGGGCGATTTCGAAGCGATGCTCCCCCGGCTCGGCGTCCGTCGCCACGGCGGCCTCAATCCAGTATTGGGCGTTGGCGCCCCTGGCGAGGTCCATCGCCGCCACCGGTTGGAGGCGCAGGTGAAACGGCCTGGCCGCCTTGCCCCGCTGCCCGCCGGCCCGCACGTAAGCCGGCTCCAACTGGCGGATGCGGACCCGGATGCCCCGCGGCGGGGCCCCCGGCGCGGCCACCTTGGCGGTCAGGCCCTTCAGGTCCTCCAGCGCCCGCACGCCCAGCGACAGCGGCTCGGTCTCGCCCAGGGCGGCCTCGACGACGGCGGGGGCCTCCAGCTCAACCTTGTGGACGGCGCTATCGGGGTAGATCGGCAGGTTGTAGTCCCGCACGAACGGCACGAGCCCCGCCCGGCGGGCGGCGACGCCGGCATCCGGCGGGGGCTGGTCATCCTTCGCCGCGTCGGGGCCGGGGACGATCCGGAACCCGGCCTGCTCGGCCAGCTCCTTCTGCCGGGCCAGCGGGAACGGCTCATCCTTGCCCGGCTCGGCCGATGCGATGGCGGCCCCCGCCAGAAGAACAGCCGAAAGCGCAACGGTGAACGTGGTCTTGCCGATGTGCATGTGCATCTCCTGGGCATTGGGCGGACGGGCCGGGATCGGGGCTCATTCCAGCACCCGGGCCGGCAGCAAAGGGCTTCAACAGGGAATAGAACACATCTGCGTCGCCCCGGGTCCGCTCGCAGGCGAATGGACTCGTGGGCCTGGGTGCCATCTCCCGGTCCTGCTTTTCGGCCCTACGGCTATTCGACCCTTCGACTTCCCTTAAGGCTGGCCTCGTTTCGCCAGCCGGTCCAGCAGGGCATTCCGCCAACGGTCGAGTTTGGCGGCGTCGTCGACGGCGGCCCAGAAATCGTAGACGGTGTCCCGGCCGCCGCGGTCGCGGCTGTCTTTCGCCTCTTTGAAGATCCCTTCCAGCACGGCCAGGGCCTCGGGGTTTCGGGCGAAGGTCTTGCGGTAGGTCTCGACGATCCGCCGGTCGTCCCAGGCCTCGCGCATGCCCTCGAAGTAGGGGGCGGGGATGGTATCGAAGGGCGTGTGCCAGGCGTACATCCAGTTGGACCCGCTCGCCAGGTCGAAGCCCTTGCCCCAGTTGTACGCCCAGGCCAGAGACCCACGGGAGTCGAAGGCCCCGAAGAAGAACCCGAAGGTGAACCGCGCCCGGTCCGGCTTGGCGCCGGCGACGCCGATGCCGGAGTACTGCCAGAACTCCTTGCCCGCCGCCCGGACCTTCTCGCCCATCTTCGGGTCCTCGTGGATGGCGTTGGTGCAGAACACGTCCACGTACGGCAGGAAGCAGATCCCCTCCTGCAGTCGCTGGTCGCGGTTGTGGTGGATGGAGGCGTAGATCGGGATATTCGGGTTGACCTCCTTGACGGCCTTGCAGGCGTCGATGAAGTAGGGCTTGATCCATGAGCCCGCCCCGATGAAGGGCCCGTGGTCCGTGTCGTAGGTGCCCTTCCTGTACGGGCCTTGCACCCACTTGGCCGGCTCGTCGAAGGGGCTGAGGATCAGCTCCGGCCAGCCCGCCTGCCGGGCGTGCTCGTCCACCAGGCGGACCCATTCCTTGAACAGCTCGCGGTCGGCCGGCAGGGGCCTGTCGCGGTTGGCGGGGAGGGACTGCTTGGCGACCCAGTCGACGACCGCCAGAGGCTTGTTGCCGTTACGGGTGTCGATCTTCGCCAGATCGCGGAAGATCGTCATCGTGTGCGGGAACCCGTAGGGGTCGCCGCCCAGGAACCACACCATGCGTTTGACGCCGCGCTTCCTGATCTCGCCCAGCCACTCGTCGGCGTAAGTGAAGTCGATCACCAGCTTGCCGTCGACCATCTCCATCGGCGGTTGGAACCCCGCCACCCACACCTGTGTGCCGTTCTGGTTGTAGTCCACGGCGAAGTCGTAGTCGTGGGCGGGAGGCTGCTCCTTCAGGCAGCTTCCCATGTACAGGCCGGCTTCGTCCATGGTCAGCAGGCCCACCGGCAGGACCTCGACCTCCACCGGCAGCGAGGCCGTGCCCTGGGCGCTGGTGACCGTGACCTCGCCCTTGTACACCCCCGGGTGGGTCCGGCCTCGGCGCGTGCGGACGTTGAACAGGAACCAGTGCGTGTAGCCGGCCGGGATGTCCACGTCGTACGCCGGCCAGAGTCGTTGGGGAAACCACCGCAGGTCCTCGGGCGTCCGTCCGTGCAGGGGCGCGAGGGCGTACTCGGCCGTGCGGCGGATGACGTCCGCCTGGAGGGTCCCGGACTCGCCCTTCAGCGGCGAGACGGTGTAGTTGACCCTGGTCAGGTCGGCCTGTCCGGCGTAAACGCCGAAGGAGCCGCCCTCGATCTCGTTGAGGCACATCCGAATCTTGATGGGGGCGCCCACCTGCTCGTCGGTGGGCTGGACGTGCTGACGGAGCGGCGCCATCGGCGCCCAAGGGAAGGCGACCACGGGGGGCAGTTTCTCGCCGGGCAGGAACTTCCTGGGCTCGATCTGGCGTGAGACCTTGGCGCCGGGGGTGGCCTGGACGGCGGCGACCCAGGCGCGGGTCTCGGCGTTGTATCGCCGCTCGTCGCCGGCGGCGGCGAGGCGGACCTTGATCCAGGCGACCGGCAGGTCGGCGTCGGCGCTGAAGCCGAACCCCGTCTTCGGTCGGTCCTCGGGCAGGCGGATGAGCTGGTCCGCGGCCACCGGCACGGCGGCGGTCTTCCACTTGCCGTCGCCGGACCCGCCGATGCGGTGGGCTTCGGTGGGGCCCAGATATCGGCCTAGGGCGCTGGCGACGGTGACGATCACGGGGGCTGGGGCGGTGTCCTTGTAGTGTATCTCCAGTACGTAGACCGTCCCGGCCGGCGGGCGGAGTGAACCTTCGGCCCACCAGGCGGGGACCGCGACCGACCTTCGCCCGCCCTTGGCGGCGACGCGGTAGCTGACCGCCCCGCCCGATTGGGCCTCACTCCACCCGGCGGACAGGTCGCCGGTATGGATCTCGGACATGGGGAACGTGGGCAAGGCCGGCTGAGCGGCCTCGCACACCAGGCACACCGCGAACAGGGCGACCAACGGCAGCAGGGGGGAAAGTCGTTCAATCATTGGCGTCTCCCTTTAGCGCTTAACTCAAATCCCTCATCAACCACGGAGATCGCGGAGATCGCGGAGACAGCAGAGAAGCAACCGCAGGGAAGAAGAGCTATCAGGTCGCTTCTTCCCACGGCGACGCTCCGTCGGATTCTCCCAGCCGTAATCTCGCACATTACGATTCACAGGAACAGTACCTCTGCACTCGCTGCGGTCACATGTTCGGGTTACCCGCCTCGTTGGTCTTGCCTGGCCGGCGGGCGGAACTCGACGTCCTCCACGCGGTCGTTGGAGCCGGGGCGGGCGACCCGCAGCAGGGAGGCGGCGTTCTCGGCCTGGTAGCCGCTGCCGCTGGTGCGGTGGATCAGGACCAGTTGGTTGACGCCCTTGGCCAGATCGACCGGCCCCGACCCGGGCGGGACGGGCTGGCCGTTGAGGTAGATCCGCTGGAGGAACCCCCTGGCGTGGCGGAGCTCGACGGGCTGGCCGCGCGGGCTGACCAGCTCCGACCGCAGCACGTGGAAGACGGTCTGCCGGCTCAGCCAGTTGCCGCTGGTGCGGACGGCTTCGGGGTCGAGCCCGGGCGGATCGTCGGCGCGGTCGTCCGCCCGCCAGCGGAGGGTCTTGCCGTCGGGCAGGCCCAGCTCGGCCGGCATCTCGCCGGCGCGGATCATCCGGTCCCAGCGGGGCAGGTCAAAAAGCTTCTCGGGGATCGGCCCCAGCCGGGCGAAGCCGCCCTGGGGGTAGGACGGGTCGCGCTGGGGAGCGGCCGCCCGGCAGGACAGATGCAGCCGGCCGGCGGTGTTGCCGTCGGTGAAGTCCACCTGGGCGGCGAAGAAGGTGCTGCCCGCCTGATAGCGGTATCCCCGCTCCCGCGGCGTCGGGGCCGGGGCGTCGGTGATGGTTTTGCCCGGCGCCACGTCGGGCAGGGGCCTGCGGACGATCCCCTCCGCCCACGCCGGCGGCAGGCGGTAGCAGACCTCCACGCCGGTCAGCGGCGATCTGCCTTTGTTGACCAATGCCAGGCGGCACCGGCCGTCGCGCCACGACAGCAGGGCGCGGACGTCGGGGAAGTCCCCGTCGCGGTCGCCGTCGGCGGGGTCGGGGTGGTTGTCTTCATTGGCGATCAGGCCGATCCGCTCCGGCAGGCGCTGGCCGCGGTCGTGGAAGACGTGGAAGCGGAAGCGGTCGCCCTGGCGGGCGGACCGGACGCAGCCGGCGGTGGGACAGGCGACGGCCGCCACCTCCTCCGGCGACACGCCGGCCACCTCCACCGTCAGCGGCGTCGGGTCGTTCAGGTCCGCCAGCACGGGCCGGCGCAGGGCGAGCCGGACGGTCCGACCCTTCACCTCCGGCTCGCTCAGCTTGCAGCGGAGGAACTGGTACCGGTACGCCGCGTATTCGTTCTGGTTGCAGTACCACCAGTCGCTCTTGCGGCCGTAGTCGTCGAGTTGCTTCTCGAACTTCGCCCACTGGGCGGGCGTGGAATACCACGAGTGCATCGCGTAAGAGAGGTTGGGGTGCGCCCGCCGGAAAGACTCGTCCGCCAGGGCGTCCCGGGCGAACTGGTCGATGTCCTTGCCGTCCCACGGCATGATCGGGCTGAGGATCATGTCGGTGCTGACCGGGCCGCGGTGGTACCAGCCGTTGGCGATGTTGTAGTAGCCCGCCCGCTCCAGGGCGCGGGTGATGTCCACCTGGACGGCGGGTCCGGCCAGGTCGTTGCGGAAGTGGCAGAAGCTGAACGAGTAGCTCACCACGCGGACGTCCAGGGCGGCCTCCCATCGCATCCGCACGCCGGCGACCTCCTCGAACAGGCGGTTGGGGTGGAGGTAGCCGAGCATCGGGTGGCTGAGGCTGTGTCCGCCGATGGAGTTGCCGCCTTCCAGAAGCTTGCGGGCCGTTTCCGTGAAGCCCGCCCCCCTGCCCGGGTCGTTGAGGTAGAACGTGCCCTTGTGGCCGTGGGCGGCGAGCACGCGGCGGGTCTGCTCGTGGCTCTTGGCGTTGTCGTCCCACCGGCTGGAGATGGCCCACGCCCGCCCGTCGAACAGGGGCGCGACCGCCAGCGCCGCCCTTTGCGCCGCCACCTCCGTGGCGAAGGTGACCTCCAGCCGCTGGACGTAGCTGCGGGCGGGGAACTCGAACGGCACGTGCAGCCCCGCCGGCTTGTCCTCATCGGCGGCCGACGCCAAGGCCGCCAAGGCCAGGGGCGTCAGGATTCCAGCCAGTCTCCGCATGTCGGCTCCTCTCCTTGGGATGCCCCGCAGTATACCGCGGGAGCCGCCGACGCGGCAGGGGGGGCCGCGGCCTGGGGGAATGCTTCTTCCTCAAGGGCCGCCGGAGTACGCCCGGCCGCGCGGGTCCGATGGCTACACCGTCGAGGCCGGGCGGATCGTCTCCACCGATGGGCTGGACATACCCGTCGAGGACTATCCGGCCCATTTCCAGGAACGGCAGATCAGCTACGCCATGGCCAAGCAGACCCGCGTCGCCGGCCGCGGGGGCCCGATGGTCGGGGCGCTGGCCCGCATGAACGTCAAGTTCGACCGCCTCTCGCCCGCCGCCGCGGGGCTGGCTCGCGAGGTCGGCTTTGCCGTGCCGGACCATAGCCCCTTCCACAACAACCTCGCCCAGGCGCTGGAGATCGTCCACGGCATCGACGAGTGCGTCGAGTCCCTGGACGGCCTGGAGCCCGTGGACGAGCGCCCCGAGGTGACGCCCGCGGCCGGGGAGGGCGCCGCCATCACCGAGGCGCCCCGCGGGCTGCTCTACCACGCCTATGCCGTCAACCGCAAAGGGGTGATGGAGCGGGCGAACCTCGTCACGCCCACCGCCCACAACTTCCTGTCCATCGAGGAGGACCTCCAACACCTGGTGGACGCCCTCGCCGACCAGCCCCCGGAGCGGATCCGCCTGGCCTGCGAGATGCTCGTCCGGGCCTACGACCCCTGCTTCTCGTGCTCGGTGCACTGAGGGCTTCCGCGCCTGGCGCGGAGGTCCGGAGAAGTGGTACTCGGGGACGGCTCTTCGGAGCGCGCAGTACAAGATCAAAGACCCGCCGGCCGAAGAGCGATGCGGGTATGCCATCGAATCGCCGACGGGTGAGTTTGCCATTCTCGCCGTGAACGTATCGAGGCGCCCCCGCCCGACCTCGAGCCCGCTTGGAGCGGGCTTCTCGATCAGGGCCTTCAGGCGTGTGGGGACAGGAGTATCCGCTTGGCGAACCTTGGGTGCCACAGGCTGCTT
>DASRZG010000270.1:0-3650 GCA_035686585.1 Phycisphaerae bacterium | reverse complement strand
ACCCAGGCGCCCACCGTTGCACAAACCACGTAGCCTGGGTTCCGGGGCCAGGAGACACGGTGCCGCTGTCCCCCGTGCAGGGAGGCGTCCATTTTCTGGACGCGAGGTCTGATTCCTCCCCTCTCCCCCGCCCGAAAGCCCCTCGGACCGGGTCGAACAAGGCCTGTTTACACCGAGCAACGCCCTTGCCGGACCCCTCACAGCATCCCGGGGGGTCTCCTAGATGTAACAAACGCATTTACAAATACTTCTGTGAATTCCCGCCGGCAGAGGCCCGGAACCTGGGGGTGTTTACACGTCTTGCGGGGAAACAGGGAGAGTAAGCACATAAAGGCCTTTATAAAAGAGTCTTACAGAGTTTTCGTGGGTGTTTACATTCTCGGGTTTTGTAAACACCCCCCGGCGAGGCGGGGCCCCTGCCCGGGAGCGGCGTGGGCGTGCGGGCAGGGCGGCGGGGATTTGGCATGCAGTGTGCATCTATCCGGCGGGACATGGTGTGTCCGCGGAGACAGCGGTGAAGATCGACGGAGCGAAATGGGCCTCTCTGACGGCGCTGGCCGGGGCGGTGGTGGTGGGGATCGCCCTGGCGGCGGGGCAGTCGCCCGCCAGCGGTCCGGGCACGACCACCTCCGCCACGGCGCCGGCGGCCACCCAGGGCGCCACGACCGGGGGCGGGACGCCGCTGAAGCTGCTGACCAACTCCACCCCCCTGAAGACCGCTGACGACGACGGCGTCCTGTCCAAGGTGATCGCCTACGCGCTGATCATCCTCGTGCTGGGCGGGGCGGCCATGATCCTGGCCCGGCGGTACGCCCCGGGCAGGGCGCTGGGCCGGAGCACGAGCATCCGGATTCTGGAGAGTACCTACCTGGGCCCGCGGAAGGTGCTGCACCTGGTGCAGGTGGGGCGGAGGCACCTGCTGCTGTCGAGCACCCGCGAGCACGTCCGCATGCTGGCGGACGTGACCGAAGCCGCCGGGCAGGCCGGGGCCGGGGCGGGCGAGGAGAAAGGAGCGGGCGGGCCGTGACGGGGCGGCGGGTCATCCTGTTGGCCGCGACTCTGCTCGCGGCGGGCGTCTCGTCGGCGCAGGAGGCGGCGCCGCAGACCCAGCCGGCGTCCTCGCTGCCGAGGATGGGGGAGGTCCTGACGGCGATCGAGCAGGCCAGCGCCCCCACGCCGGGCGGGGACGGCAGGGACTGGTCCGGGCCGGTCAAGCTGGCGGTGGTCTTCATCGCCCTGGCGCTGCTTCCGAGCGTGCTGGTGATGATGACCTCCTTCACCCGGATCATCATCGTGCTGAGCTTCGTCCGCCGCGCCCTGACCACCCAGAACATCCCGCCGACGGTCGCCCTGATCGGCTTGGCGCTGTTCCTGACGATCTTCACCATGTCGCCCACGGTGGCCAGGATCAACGAGCAGGCCCTCCAGCCGTACAACGCCCGGCAGATCGACTTTTCCCAGGCGGTCGGGCGCGCCAACGGGCTGCTGAAGGAGTTCATGCTCCGCCAGACCCGTCCGGCGGACCTGGAGTTGTTCGTGGGCCTGGCGGGCATCGAGACGCCCGCGACCGTGGAGGCGGTGCCCATGCACGTGGCGATCCCGTCGTTCGCGATCAGCGAGTTCCGCACGGCGTTTTGGATGGGCTGCCTGTTGTTCATCCCCTTCCTGCTGATCGACCTGGTGGTGGCGGGGATCCTGCTGAGCACGGGCATGATGATGCTGCCGCCGGTGATCGTGTCGCTGCCGTTCAAGATCATCCTGTTCATCCTGGTCGACGGCTGGAGCCTGCTGGCCAAGGCGCTGGTCAAGAGCTTCTTCTACTGAGGTGGCCGATGAGTCCGGAACTGATCATGCACCTGGGCCGGCGGGGCCTGGAGACGGCCCTGCTGGTGTCGGCGCCGGTGCTGGTGGTGACGCTGGTGGTGGGCTTTCTGGTGGCGATGTTCCAGGCGGTCACGTCGATCCGCGACATGACGATGGGCCTGGTGGTCAAGCTGGCGTCGGTGGCGATCACGCTGCTGCTGGCGGGCGGGTGGATGATGAACGTGGCGGTCGGGTTTGCGCGGGAGGTCTTCACGCACATTGAGGCCGCGGGACACTGAGCATGGATGCCTGGATTCGACTGTTTCTGCCGTTTGGACTGCTGCTGGCGCGGATCGGCGCGTTCGTGGCGGTGCTGCCGATCTTCAGTTGGCAGGCGCTGCCGGTCCGCGTGCGGGCGGCGATCGCGGTGGTGGTGACGGTCTTCTTCGCCGCCGTCCGCGCGCCGGTGATGGACGTGACCGGCCTGACGGCGGCCTCGGCGGCGGTGGTGATGGTCCAGGAGGTGCTGTACGGGCTGGCGCTGGGGCTGGCGGTGTCGTTCGTGTTCCTGGCCGTCCAGCAGGGGGGGGAGATCATCGGCATGCAGATGGGCCTGGGCGACGCGGGGATTCTCGACCCGGTCACGGGCGAGACGGCCCAGCCCATCGGGATGTTCTTCGAGGTGACGTTCATCCTGTTGTTCCTGGCGGCGGGGGGGCACCACCTGTTCCTGCTGCTGATCGACAAGAGCTACCAGGTCTTTCCCGCCGGCGCGGCGCTGGACCGGCAGGTCGCGGGCCGGCTGGCCGAGGCGCTGGTCTCGGCGGGGGCGGCCATGCTGTTGATGGCGCTGCGGATCGCGGCGCCGGTGCTGGCGGCGTTTGTGCTGCTGTCGGTGGTGCTGGGCATCCTCGCCCGGGTGCTGCCGGAGATGAACATCCTGATGACCAGCTTCCCGCTCCGCGTGGGGATGGGATTGCTGATGGCGGCGATGGCGCTGCCGTCGCTGGACCACTTCGCCGGCGAACTGGGCCGGTGGATTAACACCTTCTTCGTCACGTGAGAGCGGACCGCCCCCCATGCCCGACCAACCCGCAGGCGAACGCAGCGAGCCGGCAACTCCCGAACGGCTGAGAAAGGCCCGGGAAGAAGGCCGGATGCCGCAGAGCCAGGAGATGTGCTCGGCGCTGATGATCTCGACGCTGGTGCTGGTGCTGGCGCTGTCGGCGGGGGGCCTGGTCCGGTTCCTCTCGACCCAGCTTCGTCAGGGCCTGTCGCTGGAAGGGGCCGGCGGCGACGCGGCTCTGTCCGAGGGGCTCTTCCAGGCCGCGGGGATCGGGATGATTCGGGCGATCAGCCCGTTCCTGCTGGCCGGGGCCGCGGTGTCGGTGCTGGGATCGCTGCTGGCGGGGGGGTGGGCGTTCTCGCCCAAGGCGGTGGGGTTCAAGGGCTCGCGAATCTCGCCCACCTCCGGCTTCAAGAACCTGCTGTCGAGCCGGTCGGTTGTCAACCTGCTGACCTCCCTGGCCAAGCTGGCGGTGCTGCTGGCCATCGTCTACCTGTACATGCGGAGCCGGATGGCGTTCTGCCTGGCGATGCGGTACGCCTCGGCGGCGGGGATCGTCTCGGGGACGGCGGAGTTGGTGTTCGGGCTGGGGCTGCGGATCTCGATCGCCCTGCTGGCGATCGGCCTGGTCGACCTGCTGTGGCAGCGGTGGAAGCACAAGCGCGACCTCCGCATGACCCGCCAGGAGGTCAAGGAAGAGCTCCGCCAGCACGAGATGTCGCCGGAACTGCGGGGCCGGGTCCGCCGGATCCAACTGGCGATGGCCCAGAAGCGCCTCATC
>DASRZG010000269.1:0-12568 GCA_035686585.1 Phycisphaerae bacterium | reverse complement strand
TTACCCCATATTCCCTTGCTGCATTCCAGGCAACGTTGTCGGTGCTCCCGAACAGCGCGTACTTCCAGTAGTAGAACCAATTCTTCGAGCCTCCCCCTGGGTGTGTTGTAAGCGTCGGGTCGAAAAACACTATTGCCTTCTGCGGGATCGTAGTCGAGTAGAACGTATGATTATTGTCTTCGCCATCCTCGCAGCGTACGGTAACCGTACCGTATGTCTGGCCGAAGTAGTTCCAGTCCGAGTCCGAGGGAAGGTCCGCATTGCCGATCCACATGTGGCTTGTTGGCCATCCGCCGTTCTTCACGTTCCGCGTGCCTCCTGGATTCCACACATCCGGGACGCCGTCTTCCATATCCCAATCCCAGTTATAGCAGTCAGACGACGCGATCGCCCCATAGTCAATCGCCTCTCCCACGACTATTTTCCATGGTCTAGTCCAATCAGCGTGACCAACGAAGTAGTCTATCCAAAGCTCGTACACGTCGATGTTGAGTGTGTTGGAGACGCCCGTGACGCCGCTATTCTTCGCTTCGGCCCAGATCGGCGTCGTGAACTTGTGATCCGCATCGCCGGCCGGCACTTGGTCCGCCACGGCCGTGTTGTCCTCGACGAGGTCGTAAGACCAATCAGTAGACGTCCAGGTCGTGCCGTCAGCGTGGGTATAATGGAACACGAAATCAATAATCCCGGATTGCGGGAATGTGCCGGTGACGGTGGCCGTGTATGTGCAGTAACGCCCTTCCATGCATTCCGTCAGATTGTTCTCCACAGTCAGGGTGACGGTGAATACGCCCAAGGCGCCGGAGGTTGCGCTGGCCGTCGTGCCGTCCTTGGAGTATTGGACCTGTACGGTGTATGTCCCGTCCGTGTCCGCCGAGAAGGTTGTGGTGTGGGCCGTCGGTGTGCCGAAAGTGACGGTGCCAGGCCCGCTGGCCTTGGCCCATTGATAGGTTCCCCCAGGGATGCCCGCGGGGGTCACGGTGCATCCCAGGCCGCCCTGCAACTGCCCGCCTTTGGCGACGTATGCGGGGAAGGTTGCGGGCGTGGTGATGGTCACGGAGAAGACGATGATATCTCCCGAAGTGGCGCTGGCCGTCGTCCCGTCCTTGGTGTATTCGACCTTGACGGTGTATGTCCCGGCGGCGTCGGCGGAGAACGTCGTGGTCTTGGCCGTCGGGGTCCCGAACGCGACCGTGCCGGCGCCGCTGACTTTGGTCCATTGATAGGTACCACCCGTGGTCCCGGGGGTGAGGGTGCAGTCGAGGCCGCCGGGGAGTTGCTGGTTGACGGCGACGTACGCCGGGAAGCTGGCCGGTGTCGTGATGGCCACGGAAAAGACGATGATGTCGCCCGATGTGGCGCTGGCCGTCGTGCCGTCCTTGGTGTATTGGACCTTGACGGTGTAGGTGCCGGGGGCGTCGGCGGAGAACGACGTGCTCATGGCCGTCGGTGTACCGAAGGTCACCGTGCCGGGCCCGCTGGCTTTGCTCCATTGGTAGCTGCCGCCCGGGATCCCCCCGGGCGTCACCGTACAATCCAGGCCCCCTGGCAGTTCCTTGTTTATGGCGACATACACCGGGAAGCTTCCCGGGGTCGTGATGGCCACAGAAAAGACGATGATGTCGCCGGATGTGTCGCTGGCCGTTGCCCCGCCCTTGGTGTATTCCACCTTGACGGTGTAGGTACCCGGCGCGTCGGCAGAGAAGGTTGTGCTCTTGGCGTTCGGTGTGCCGAAGGTGACGTTCCCGGGGCCGCTTTCCTTGGTCCACTGATAGGTCCCCCCGGGGATCCCCGGAGGCGATAACGTGCAGTCCAACCCGCCCGGCAACTGGGCGTTGACGGCAACATAGACAGGGAAGCTGGCCGGGGTCGTGATTCCCACCGAAAAGACGACGATATCCCCCGAGGTGGCTTCGGCCGTGGTGGGGCCGTTCGTGTACGCGACCTTGACCGCGTAGGTGCCGGGGGCGTCAGCGGAGAAGGAGGTACTCTTGGCGGTCGGCGTGCCGAAGGTCACCGTGCCCGGCCCGCTGACCTGGGTCCACTGATATGACCCGCCCGGGATGTTCGGCGGGGTCACGGTGCAATCCAACCCGCCGGGCAAGGGCGTACTCACCGGAACGTACGCCGGGAAGCTCGCCGGCGTGGTGACTGCCACGATGAATACCGCGATCTTTGCAGGGTTTATTGATGAAGCAAGCGTCTCCTCTCCGTCTTTCCAATTGGCTTTGAACGATAGCCCGGGCAGGGCGCTGCTTTCAGACGTTCCCTGGACGTGCAGGCCGTCCTTCAAGACATATCCCGAGCCTTCGGGCTTGAAATCGTCGGGGACGGTGAACCTGGGATCTCCTTCGATCTCCTCCCAACCGGTTTCGGTGCACTTCCAGAAGGTAACCGCCCCACTACCCCCGGCCTCCTGGGTGATCGTTACGGTTCCGGAGAGGGGTTCCTCCCCCGCGATGGACAAACTGACCCCCACGACCTGACTGTGATCCCCCGAGGGGCTCTCGGCGACGTAGGGGTGATCAAACGCCAATGAGACCTCGCATGCCCGACCCGCCTGGCAATCCGTCAGGCAAATCAAGGCTGCAGCGAGCGCCATTCCCCTGAGGCCCGCTGTTCCCGAGTTGCGCTTCATAGCCTGGACCCTCTATTCCGTGATCCGACGGTCGGTCAACCGATCCCGTTCAAGAACTACTCCCCCCTGTTCGCTTGTCCCTCCGGGGCCGGGGAGG
This sequence comes from Phycisphaerae bacterium, assembly GCA_035686585.1. Classification (GTDB taxonomy): domain Bacteria; phylum Planctomycetota; class Phycisphaerae; order SM23-33; family SM23-33; genus DASRZG01. Next base: position 9,833 of record DASRZG010000269.1, on the reverse strand, counting down.
CCCTGCCGGCCAGTTGGGCCGTCAGGGCTCGCGCTTCTTCCTGGAAAGACTTCGCGGATTTCATGAGGTGCTCCGCGGCGGCCATATCGCCCGTACCTTCAGACCACTTGGCGTCCTGCTTCAGGCGGTTCATTCGCTGGAGGCAGAAGTCTCTCCGCCGCCGGATGTTCACGGCCCGGCTCCGCGCGATCTGCCGACGGGCCTCGGCCATGGCCGCCGGGGCCTTCGGGTCTTTCAGTTGCCCCGCGACGCCGTCGAGGTACCGGGCGGCCTCGTCGCACTTGCCGCACTTGGCCAGGTCCACAGCAAGCGTCATCGCGATCTCGCTCCGCTGCGCCGGCGAGGTCGACAGGGCGAAGGCCTCCTCCATCCACGCCCGGCCGAAGGAAGGCGAGGGATCGCCCCGCAACGATGCCGCATAGGCCCGCAGCAGCAGCCAGGGAATCCGCCCCTGTCCTTTGAGGTCGGGGTCGCCGAGCCTCGCGTCCAACATGGCAAAGAGCTGCTTGTCCTCATCCGCGGTCACGTATGCCCAGCAGACCACCTTCCCGACGGCCGGGCGGAGTTGCTCGTCCGGCCCGACCATTTCGGCTTCGACGATTCGCCGGGACGCGGGGCGGCGAAGGAGCCATCCGATGTCGCATGCCACCCGCCAGTTGCTGTCACATAGGGGGAGTTTGCCCTCCCGCCCCAGGGCCGCAACCGCCCGCCCGTATTCCGGGTAATCCCGGCCCTTGCCGTGCAGCTTCACTTCGCGCAGGAAGCGGGCGAGTTCGCGGAGCCGCTCTTCGGTAACCGGCGCTGGTGCGCCCGGGTTGTCATGGCCGAGAACCGAACGGTAGGCACGCATCGCCCACTGATTGCAGTGGACGACGTTTCCCAGGGCGAACCATGCGCGAGCGACCGCCATGTAATCCTCTTCGCCGTACTGCGTGTCGCTCGCCCGGGCTCTCCGCAGGAGTTCGCCGGTAATCATCGCGGCCGGGGCGTCCGTCGCCTTGACGTTGCCGGCCAGGGCCGCCAGTCCGGTCGGGGAAAGGGCCCGAACCTTCTCCGGCCCGCCCGCACGGGCCAGAACGAGGTTGGCCGCCTGGGGCTTGTCCAGCGCCCCGATCGCGGCGGTTACGTCGTCGAAGTCCTGCTGGCTCATCTGGGCCAAGGCGGCCGGCCCGTCGGCATACCGCCGGGCCAGGTCCGCCGCCCACGCCTTGCGGACATCGGCCGAAGCACGCGAGGACAGGCAGGCGGCCAGCGTTCGCCACTGATGCGGCGACGGGTCGGAGGCGTTGGTGCTCCTCCTGGCACACACGGCGGCCCAGTGATCCACAAGGGTTCGCTGGGCCGCATCCTGCGTGGCGGACCGCGCGACCGACTCCGCCAGCCAAACCTGCCCGTTGGGGCTCCACTTCTTCCATTCGTCGCTGCTGGTTACGATGTTCGCCGCCAGCTCCGCCTTGGCATTGGGCCCCTCCGCCGTGGCCATGGCGTCGGCCAAGGCGGGCACCCACGCCTCGGCTTCGCCCTCCGCGGCCACATCGGTGTCACTAAGCAGATTCCCCGACCGCGCCAACTCCACCAAGGCCATCATCGCCGCCCTGGGCCCGTCCTCGTCGGCCTTGGGCTCAAGGTAGTAGCAAAGGTACGCCACGTCCGCCAGGGTGATCTGCTTCCAGGCCTGGCTGTGGGCTACCCAGGCGGCGATGACGTCCGCCGCCCCGAGCTGGTTATCGAGATCGCTGAGCGTCTGGCGGGCCTTGCGAATGTCCTCCATCACCAGTTGCGCTGCCGTCCCGGCCCTCGTCAGCCGCACAACCATGCTCCCAGAGAGCTCCTTGCCCTGCTCGGTCGAAAGCAACTGGTGGGCCTGAATGGCCAGTTCGGCATACTCGGGGCCGGTGGCCCTGGCCGGATCGGCCTGGGAGCACAGGTGCGTCGTCCAGACCTGCCCCGCCCAGGCCGTCCTGGCCTCGGCCGCCTCCTCGGGCCTGGCGGCATTCAGGGCCCAGAGCAGCCGCACCAGCGGCTCCGGGCCGGCGGACTTCCACGCCTCGCACGCCGCCATCCAGGCGACGCCCAGCCGGCCCTTCTCGGACGCGCCTTCCAACTGGTCGAAGGCGATGGTCGCCTCGCGGACCTCCTGGACGGAGAGCTTGGCCGCCTGCGTGGCGGTTCCGGCAAGGCGCTCCAGCAGCTTTGTACGAATCTGGGCCTTTTCCTCGGCAGTCAGGGACTTGTGCGACCACTGCGCCAGACGGATGGCCAGGCCCGCGTCCACGTCGGTGTCCATCAGGTTGACCAGCCCCTGGACCATCTCCGCGTGGTCGTCGGCCGTCAGCGCGCCGGCGTCGGCCTTGGTCAGCAGGTTGGTCACGCCGGTCACGTCGGCAGCCCGCGCCTCCCCCGCCAGGAAGCTCACGGCCGGCAGGATAAAACAAATGCTAGCGTAGATGCGATTCCTCATGAAAGCTCTCCCGCAAGGACAGGATTCCCTGGTCCACAGCAACGGCGGGGCCATCAAGACCATGCAGCCCTTTGACTTGCACAGCTACACGCGCCGTCATTTGCTGACGTCTTGTCTCTGCCTGACCGTCCTACTTTGCCGGGGGGTTGCCCGCAGGCGGGCAGTAGAAACAGAATGGAACCGACCGGCAGACTCAGACGCGCCTTACACGGCGTCGACTATGACAAACCAGAATGGGAGGCGGGAACAAAACCCTTCGTACGACCCCACCCCGAACTACACATAGTCTGAACCTGCACCGTTCCGCTTGTCAAGGGCAATTCCCGACGATTCCAGAGAAAGTTGGGAACTCGGGGCGCTCCTGGGATACCAGCTTAGGCAGATGGTTCCAGGTAGCGCGAGCCAGTCGAGGTCCACGGGCAAGTCCAGGGGCGATCGATCCGCCCAACACCACTCCCCCCTCATCTCACCAGCGGATGCGGATACACGAACGGCTCATACCCCGGCCGGGGTTTGCAGAAGTAGTCGCGGTCTTTGCGGATAGAGTGGAACAGGTTTGTAACCTGTTCATATTACACAGGTTGAAAACCTGTGCCACTATCATCCGCCCCGACGTTCGGCGGGTCGCCCCGGAGCCCGCGGTGGGCGGCGGCGCTCGACCACGCCCACCGCTCCGCACGCCGCACCAGGCCGGGCCGCACCGCGCTTCGCTCCACGTACCGAACCGCCGCCCACAGGGCGCTGTCGTCCAGCACACACGAGTGGCATGAACATGACGCCACCACACCTGAAGGCCGAACGCAATGCCTATTTCGGTATCTGTCCCCGCAACCCAGCTTCCGCTGGGGGGCGATTGGTCTGTACGCACGGGGGCGCTCTGGGTGATTCGGTATCCACGCTATAGGGCGTTGGGAGTGCTTCGAGGTCCATAACCCCCCGCTCCCGCTGGGGGGCGATTGTCTGGACGCGCGGGGGCTCTGCGGGAAATCCCGAGGTAGCAGTCTGCGGGGTGAAATGGGGTTGTGGAGGGTGCAGGTCGCGGTAGAATCGTGCGCACTGGCGCGAGCGTCTGGGGGGAAGGGAGGCGAAGATGGCGGCTCGGATGGGAAGACTGGCGGCGATGGTGGCGGTGCTGGCGGCGACGGGGCCGGCTGCGGCGGGCGAGGTCAAGGGCATCGTCGTCACCAGCGACAAGAGCGTCAACTGCTCCAACATCAAGTCGATGGTGGCTGACGTCACCCGCGGCTGCACCGGCGACCGCGAGAAGGCCCTGGCGATATTCAACTTCGTCGTGCGGATGATGTGGATCCCCTATGACTACGATCAGCCGAAGGAGGGCCCGCGGCTTGCCAGCGTGACCGACCCGGTGAAGAACCTGGTCAACTACGGCGCCGGCGGCTGCGGCATCCAGCAGGTGATCTTCGCCACGCTGCTGAAAGAGGCCGGCGTGGAGGAGCGGGGGCTGTCCCCGGGCTTCGCCCACGTCTCCAACGAGGTCAAGTGGGACGGCAAGTGGCACTGGGTGGACACGTGGCTGCCGCTGTACCTGATGGACGAGAAGGGGGAGATCTACTCCTACGACGAGCTGATGGCCAACCGCGACCTGGTCCGGCAGGCCGTCGCGGCCGGGCGGATGCCGGCCAACGGCATGTACAACCCCCAGGACATCAACGCCCTGCTGCGGGCCAAGGGCCATCGCGCCGGCGGGTCGGCAGCGAGGAAGGTGGTGTACAGCGAGAACCTGATCCTCCGGCCCGGCGAGCAGGTGAAGTGGCTGTGGGACAGCCTGGAGAAGTGGTACTGGCCCGGCGAGCGGTTCCGTCATCCCGGCTTCAAGTTCGCGGCCGACCGGAAGGCGAAGCAGGCGTTCCCGTATTGGGAGCCGTACGCCAGGCAGATGAACAGCGGCATCCCGTACCACCCGGCGACGCACTACCGCTACACGGGCAACGCGGTCTTCACGACGGCCCCGCCGCTGAGCCGGGCGGGCCTGGAGGCGATCGGGGCCAAGCTGGAGAATGTCCGGTTCGTCGACGGCGGCGTGGCGGCCGAGAAGCCGGGGGCGGCCCGGATCGAGATCGGCTTCGACCTGCCGTACATCCTGGCCGACAGCGAGGTCAGCGGCGCGGCGGAGGTGGCCGGGGCGGCCGATGCCAATGCCGTCCAGCTCAGCTACTCCCTCGACGGCGGGGCGAGCTGGCTGCCGGCCGAACCTGTGTCCGTGACCGGCTCCGGCCGGTTCGGGCCGATCAGCCTGGGCAGGCCCAACAGCAAGGAGTTCCCGGCCGGCACCACCAGCGGCCAATACAAGTACCTGCTCCGCGTGACGCTGAAGGCGCCGCGCGACGCCAAGGCCGTGACGCTGAAGGAGCTGAGCGTGGTGAACACGACCATGCTGAACTTCTACAGCCGCCCGTGGCTGGAGGTGGGCGCCAACCACGTCGCCGTCACGACCGCCGGCGACGGGGCCGACGTGGCCAAGGCGCCGCTGGAGGTGACCTGGCGGTGGCTGGAGGACTGGAAGGACGAGAAGAGCTTCACGCAGAAGGTCGATTCCAGCCAGGCCCGGGCCGTCATCGGAGTGGGCGGCACGAAGCGGCCGAAGATGGTCTCGATCACCATCGCCTGCCCGGCGAGGTAGGGTGGAGCGGCGACGCGCTCCCCTACGGGTCGCGGCTAAACGTGACAGGCCTTGTCGTCGCGCAACGTTCGGCGACGGCGTCGAAATGCCCCACAAAGAAGCTCCTTCGTCCTGGCGCCGGCACGGCCGTCCCCGCATCCGGCGACACACAGAGCGCACGAGAACAGGATCACGGCCAGGCGCATCCGAGGCATTGGCATTGTCGCACCTCTCCTTCGAGACAGCGGGCCGGTGAGCGGCGCGGGATACGAAGACGGGACGGTGGCGTGGCGTGCGGGCAAAGGCAGGTTGTCCCGCCGGCTTGACGCATCCGGTTACCCCAGTGGCACGGCTCCAATGGCCGGGCGCCCGATGGCTCTACGCTAAGGCCGCCAGGGACGGGCGTCAAGGGGGCCGGCGCGGGGCTGGACCCAGGCCCATTGCCCGCTTGACATTCGCCGGGCCGGCGGACAAGCTCAGGGGCAGCGGCGGTCGCGGAGGATCCCCGCAGGACAGGCCGGCCGTCATCGAGGTGAACCGATGCGTACTCTCTCCACCTGCGCCGTCGCCGGCCTGCTGGCAATCCTGGTGGCGGGCGGGAACGCCGATGCCGAGGCGGCCGCGGCGGCTTCGGCCGCGACCCGGCCTGCCCTCTCCCACCCGTTCCTGCTGTTCGACGCCCGGGAGGCCCGCACGCTGGCGGGCCGGGCGGGCGACGACGAGCTGCTGAAGGAGTGCTGGGACGCGGTCCGCGAGCGGGCGGAGGCGCCCGACTCCGACCGCGGCTGGACCCGCCAGCTCGAGGCGAGGGCCCTGCTGTGGCAGGTGAGCCGCGAGAAGGCCATGGCTGACCGGGGGATCGCCCAGATGCTCGCGGCCCTGGAGCGGGTCGACCCGGCCGAGTACTACAAGCGGAGCGACTTCCACGTCCACGGCGCCCCGCTGCGGGCGTTGGCGCTGGGGTGGGACTGGCTGTACGAGGCGATGACCCCCGCCCAGCGGGCCGCGGCCCTGCCGGGGCTGGCCCGCTGGTGCCGCGCCGCCTTCGCCGACTTCGAGACGCGCTGGTGGCGCGAGGCCTCCTACAACTGCGGGGCGATCGGCGCCGGGGGCATCGGCCTGCTGACCACCGCCATCGCCGCCGACACCAACGACCCCGCCGTCCACACCGCTCACCGCGAAATGGTCCGCCGCGTCGGGCAGAACTTCTTCCCCGTGAGCTGGAAGCCCTCCGGCATCTGCTGGGAGGGGCCCAACTACGCCATCGTCGGCTACCGCTACGTGGCGCCGTTCGCCGAGGCCCTTCGCCGCACCGGTGGGCCCGACCTGCTCGCCCGCTCCGGCGCCCGCCACGCCATGGCCTACCTCATGCACCAATGGCTGCCCGCCGGCGGCTGCGCGCCCATCGGCGACAACACCTCCTACGGGCGCAGGACCTTCGCCGCCGAGTACCTCCTGGGACTGGGGCGCACCGGCGACGCCGAGGGCCTGTGGACTTGGCGGAGGTGGACCGACCGCGACGACCTGGACCCGGTCATCGCCGCCGTCTGGCACCCCGCCGGGCTCGTCCCCCGCAGCCCGGCCGAGGCCGGCACGCCCACCTCGCGCTACTTCGAGGTGACGGCCAACCGCGCGGGGTACCTGTTCGCCCGCGGGCGGTGGGACGACGCCGACACGCCCTTCTTCTCGTTTGTCATTCGCCACGAGATGTGCAACCACCAGCACTACGACATGAACTCGGTGCTGCTGGGCGGGCTGGGGACGACGTTCGCCACCCACCGCGACCTGTGGCCGTACGGGCACGAGAACCACGGCTACGACCTGGAGCACAACCACGTCGTCCTCGACGGCGGCGGCTGGCCGGCGGAGGACAAGACGGGATCGTGCGCCAACCAGTGCTCCACCGGCGGGCTGGTGGTCGGGTTGGCCCTGGGCGGGTCGGCCGATTACGTCCGCGGCGACGCCAAGTGGTCGTACCGGGACAACTCCATCCCCAACACCGACCCCGCCATCCGGGCGGAGCGGGCCTGCCTGTTCGTCAAGGCCGGCCCGACGCCGTATCTGGTGATGGTGGACGACATCCAGTACCGCGGCCGGGCCCACCGGTACGACTGGCTGTGGCACGCGCCGTCGCTGCCGATTGCCGGGGCCGGCACGCCCGGCGACCCGCTGACCATCACGGCCGAGAAGGGCCGCTGCGCCATCCGCTTCCTGACCCCCGCCGCCCCCGCGGTGACCGTCGCGGACGCCGCGCAGCAAGCCACGCGGCGCCGGCGGGGCGACGCCACGCCGATCCCCCCTCTGCGCCGGATCGCCGTGGCGCAGACCGGCACCCGCGTGCAGTACGCCGCCGTCGCGACCATCGAGGCCGCCGGCGCGGCCGCCCCAACCGTGGCGGCCCTGCCGGTCGAGTGCGGCGCGCCGGTCGCCGGCGGAGTGCGGATCGACCACCCGGACGGGACGGTCGATCGGATCGTCTGGCAGTCGGAGGAGCAGCGCGTCCAGCTCGGCGTGCCGCTGTCGGCGGGCAAGCTCGCGACCGACGGCCTGCTGGCGATGGTCCGTCTCGACAAGGCCGGCGCCGTCGTCGCCTACGTCCTGGGCGAGGGCACCCATCTGAGCTGGGACGGCAAGGACCTCGTCCGGGCGGCCTCGTCCGTCTGCGTCACCGCCGACGGCGGCGGGGTGAACGTCACCGGCCGGCAGCGCAGCCGAAAGGGCCTGCCGCCCGAGCCGCCGACGGACGCGCGGACATTCACGCCGGCGGGAAGTTGACCGGATCGGCATGGAAAGCCGACCGGGGCGCCGGTAGAATCCCCCCGTCCATTCCCGCCCCGGCCGGCACCCGGGCCGGAGGGGGCCAACGAACGTGACGACCATGCCCGACACCGCCGCCGGACCGCCGCCCGCCGGAGGGCCCAGGAAGTTCGGGACCTTCCTCGGCGTCTTCACGCCCTCGGTGCTGACGATCCTGGGCGTGATCATGTATCTGCGGTTCGGGTGGGTGGTCGCCAACGTGGGGTTGGGCGGGTCGATCCTGATCGTCCTGATCTGCAGCGGCATCGCCCTGACCACCGGCCTGAGCGCCTCCGCCGTCGCCACCAACATGCCCCTCGGCGCCGGCGGGGAGTACTACCTGATCTCGCGGTCGCTGGGTTTGACCATCGGCGGGGCAATCGGCATCCCGCTGTTCCTGTGCCGGATCCTGAGCCTGACGCTGTACTGCTTCGGCCTGGCGGAGGCGGTGGGGATGTTCTGGCCGGGCGGGTGGGGCGCGCCTCCGATCCAGTGGATGGCGGCGGGGCTGATCGTGGTCATCACGCTGGTCGCCGGCAAGAGCGCCTCGGCGGCGCTGCGGCTGCAGGTGCCGCTGATGGTCCTGGTGGGCCTGTCCATGCTGGCGCTGGCGATCGGGACGTTCCTGGGCCCGCTGCACGCACCGCTGGGGGCGTCGCCGGCGCGCCTGGCGATGGTCGGCGGATTCTGGGCGGTGCTGGCGGTGTTCTTCCCGGCCGTGACGGGCTTTGCCGCGGGGATCGGGATGAGCGGCGACCTGGAAGACCCCCAGAAATCCATCCCGCGCGGCACGCTACTGGCGGTGGCGGTGGGGACGATCTCGTACTTGATCGTACCCGTGCTGCTGGCGACCACGGGCAAGGTGAAGGTCGATGAGCTGGCGGACCTGACGCCGGGCACCCCGCCGGTATGGACGCTGATCGCCGTCGGCGGGGGCCTGCTGGTCTTCCCGGGGATGTGGAGCGCGATCCTCTCGTCGGCGTTCGGGTCGGCGTTGGCGGGCCCGCGGGTGCTCCAGGCGCTCGCCCGCGACGGGCTGATGCCGCGGTTCCTGGGGCGGATGTCCCGGACGGGCCAGCCCACCGTGGCCACGTGGGTGGGCGGGGCGATCGCCCTGGCCGCGGTCGCCCTGGGCAACCTCAACGCCGTCGCCCTGGTGGTCACCATCTTCTTCCTGACGCTGTACCTGAGCATCAACCTGGTGGCGGCGGCCGAGTCGCTGGTGGCCGATCCGTCGTACCGCCCGACCATCCGGGTGCACTGGTCGATCTCGCTGGCGGGGGCGGCGGGGAACCTGGCGGTGATGTTCCTGATCAGCCCGGCCGCCTGCGCGGTGGCGATTGCCCTGGAGCTGGCGCTGTACCTGGGCCTGCGCCGCAAGGACCTCAAGGCCGGCTGGGGGGACGTATGGGCGGGCGTGTGGGGTTCCCTCGCCCGGTTCGCGCTCCGCAAGTACCACGTCCAGCGTGCCACCCCCCGAAGCTGGCGGCCCCAGGTCCTGCTGTTCGCCGACCGGGTGGAGGAGCGGGCGGGCCTGGTCCGCGTGGCCGGGTGGTTCAACCTCAGCGCCGGCGTCCTGACCGTCTGCGACCTGCTGACCGGCGAGCCGGACACCGACATGCCCGAGGCCGACCGCCGCCGCGAGCGGATCAACCACTTCCTCCAGCGCGAGGGCATCGACGCCTTCGCCGAGGTCAACGTCGTCCGCGACTACGAGCAGGGCGTGATCGACGTCGTGCAGGCCAACGGCCTGGGCGCCCTGCGGTGCAATACGGTGGTCTTCGGCTGGCCCCGCCGGCCCGAGCGGCTGGCGGCGATGCTGCGGACGGTCCGGACGCTCTACCACATCGGCAAGCCCGCCATGATCATCCTGTCCAAGCCCCCCGCCGGCCCGACGGGGCGGGACCGCATCGACGTCTGGTGGCGCGGCAAGCAGAACAACGGCGACCTGATGCT